>CACZRY010000080.1 GCA_902783745.1 uncultured Erysipelotrichaceae bacterium | reverse complement strand
TTTTAGGATCATATTGTTTTAATGCATCTACAATCATATTGCAATTATCATTCAAATATTTATCTACAAAAGTAATAGTGTTAACAACTGGAACTTTATAAAAAAATCCAATAGTTTCTCTTATTTTATTTGTATTCATAAAGTCGTTTTCAAATGCGGTTAAATTAGCAGTAGTATATTCATTTATTTTCATTTAAATCGCCTCTTTTCAGTTTTGATTATAGCATATATTGTGGACATATTAAAGTACAATAAATAGACATTTAAAGATATTAAGCCCTATAGTCTCTACCTCATTATGAATGTTCAACTAAACAAGTTAAATTTTTAGCATTTTCTAAGCCCTATAGTGTCAACATCCCCTATTTTTGATGTTACAAACACGCATTTATGGCACATGAGACGTAGTATGAATATAGAGTAATCTCTTAAAAAAGCAAATAAAAAACTGCAAAATATGGCTAAAATTGCTTATTTTTGCAGTTTTTCATTAATTTTTACGTGTCAAAAGTGCGATAGTTTCTACATGTGAAGTTCTTGGGAATAAATCTACTGGTGTTACTTCTTTTAATTCATATCCACTATTGATTAATATATCAATATCTCTTTTTGCTGTCGCAATATTACATGAAATATAGACAATTTTTGGTATATTCATAGATATTACAGTATCTAAGAATTTTTTATCGCAACCTTTTCTTGGTGGATCAAAGAATATTACATCTATTTTTTCTTTATTTACTAATTTAGTTATTTCGTTTTCACATGGTCCACAAATAAAATCTGCATTTAATATATTATTTCTTTTTTTATTATTATTTGCATTTACTATTGCATCATCAACAATTTCTATACCTGTTACATGATTAACATGTTTAGCAATATTTAATGTAATTGAACCCATTCCACAATATGCATCAATTACATTCATATTTTTATTTAAATCAGCTAATCTAATTGCTTCAGTATATAGCTTTTCACATTGGTTATGATTTACTTGCATAAATGTTTTAGGCTTTACTTCAAAATCTAGACCTAATATATTTTCAACAATTGAATCTTCACCATATATTTTCTTAAAATCATTAGATAATATTACATTAGTTTTATCTGAATTAATATTAATATATATTGATTTTATTTCCACAAATTCTTCTTTTAATATTTCAACTAATCTAGAAAAATCATAATCTCTTGTTACAATCAATACGACCATATAATCATTATTAATTGTATTTCTAATCATAACCTCTCTAAATACACCAGTATGAGTTAATTCATCATAGATTGGCACATTAAATAATACTAAATATCTTTTAATTAAATATCTAATATCATTTGAAAGCTTAGTTGACATATTATCGTTATCACTATCAATTATTTCATGACTTTTTTTCTCATAGAATCCTGATATTACATCATGACCATCTTCAGTTTTAATAGATTGAAAAGGTACCATAACTTTATTTCTATAATTATATATATTATCCGCTTTAATAATATTATTTAGTTTATAATTATCTAATCTTAATGTTTGTTTAACTTTCAAGTATTTAATTTTTAATTCAGTTTCGTAATCAACATGAGCTAAATCACACTCACCACTTAATTTTGACATTTCTTCTAATGTTAATATTCTATTTGGTGATGGCTTTAAAATTTTAATTGCTTCACTAAATACATATTTTTTATGTATATTAGTTATCTTGATGATGCATTCTTCATTTTCTAAAGCATACATAACAAATACTACTTTAGAATCAATATGGCATACGCCATATCCATTAACATCAAAAGATTCAATTAAAACCTTATATGTATCATTTTCTTTCATTAGTTTTAACTCCTCTAAGCTCAATTATTGCATCTCTTAATCTTGCAGCCTCTTCGAAATTAAGCATCTTAGCTTGTTCTTTCATTTCAGCTTCTAATTCCATTATAAGCTGTTCCTTATCCTGCTTCTTTATTGGCTTATTCTTAGCTGTATCAATTGTAACAGAATGAATAACATCCTCAAGTTTTTTCATTGTAACTGAATTAGGTATTGCTTTAATAATAGTTTTAGGGGTAATATTATGAGCTTTATTATAAGCAATTTGGATGTTTCTTCTTCTTTCAGTTTCTGCAATTGCTTTTTCCATTGCTTCACTCATAGTATCAGCATATAGTATAACTTTACCATTCGCGTTTCTTGCAGCACGACCAAATGTTTGAATTAATGAAGTTTCATTACGTAAGAAGCCTTGTTTATCAGCATCTAAAATACAAACAAGTGATACTTCAGGTAGGTCAATACCTTCTCTTAAAAGATTAATACCTACTAAAACATCATATTTACCTAATCTTAAGTCTCTTAATATTTCAAGTCTTTGTAAAGCCTTAATTTCAGAATGTAGGTATGCAACCTTTAATCCCATTTTCTTTAAGTAATCAGTTAAATCCTCACTCATTTTTATTGTAAGTGTTGTAACTAATACTCTTTCATTTCTCTTTGAATGTGCAACAATTTCTGCATATATATCATCAACCTGTCCTTCACTTTCCCTAATTTCAACAATAGGGTCTAAAAGACCTGTTGGACGTATAATTTGTTCTGTAATAGGATATTGCTTTTCAAAGTCATGTGGTGTTGCAGATACATATAAAACCTTATCAAGCTTACTATCAAATTCATCAAACTTTAAAGGTCTATTATCTAGGGCTGATGGTAGACGGAATCCATAATCAACAAGTGATGTTTTTCTTGCTCTATCTCCATTATACATACCTCTTACCTGAGGTAATGTTACATGGGATTCATCAATTAGCAATAAGAAATCTTTAGGGAAGAAATCAATTAGAGTACAAGGTGTTTCACCTTCTCCTCTTAATGCTAAATGTCTTGAATAGTTTTCAACACCACTACATGTACCTGTTTCTTTTAACATTTCTAAATCTTGAGTTGTCCTTGATTGAATACGTTCAGCCTCAAGTGGCTTATGCTCACGATTAAATTTATCAACAACCTCAATCATTTCAGCTTTAATTCTTTTTAAAGCCTCATTTAATTTCTCTTTATTTGTAACGAAGTGTGTTGCAGCAAAAATATTTGCAAACATTACATCCTCTATCGCATTACCTGTAACAATATCAAATGTTCTAATGCGTTCTATTTCATCATCAAAAAATTCAACCTTAATTCCTTTTGCA
This sequence comes from uncultured Erysipelotrichaceae bacterium, assembly GCA_902783745.1. GTDB lineage: Bacteria > Bacillota_I > Bacilli_A > Acholeplasmatales > Anaeroplasmataceae > Anaeroplasma. The sequence continues at coordinate 9,415 of CACZRY010000080.1, read as the reverse complement.
TGCTCATTAGGTGGTACTATATCTAATACGTCACCTCTAACTCTAAATGAACCTCTTTGGAAATCAATATCGTTTCTTACATATTGCATTTCAACTAAACGCTCATATATAGACTTTCTATTGTATTCCTCACCAACTCTTAAAGTCATCATAGTATCTATATAATCATCTTTATCACCAATACCATATATACATGATACTGATGCAACAACAATTGTATCATCATAATCTATTAATGCTTGTGTTGCAGCATGTCTCATTTCATCAATTTCATCATTAATTTGTGCATCTTTTTCGATATATGTATCACTTGATACAACATAAGCCTCTGGCTGGTAATAATCATAATAAGAAATAAAATATTCAACATGATTATTAGGGAATAAAGCTTTAAACTCATTATAAAGCTGTCCTGCAAGAGTTTTATTATGAGAAAGTATTAATGTAGGTTTTCCTACATTTTTTATTATATTAGCCATAGTAAATGTTTTACCAGAACCAGTAACACCAAGTAATGTTTGTCTTTTAATTCCAGCATTAAAATTATCTGTTATTTTCTTTATTGCATCAGGCTGATCACCTGTTGGCTTATAGCTTGATACTAATTCAAATGTTGCCATATATAAAAGCCCCTTTCTCAAATAATTATCTATGATATAATACCATTTTTATGGTATTAAGACAAGCCTACTAAGATTATAAAAAGCCTAATTACATAAGTAATTAAGCTTTATTTCTAATGGTTATATTCAATACCCTTTTCATATTCTTTATAAAGAATTGATTCAAGTGTATTATTCAAATGGTCACCAATTCTTTCAAGGTTAGATAAAATTTCTACATAGTGTTCAGTATTAATAAATGAACAAGCACCAGACTGAACTCTATGAATATGTCTTTCATGTAATACTTCTTCTAATCTATCTGTTTCATCCTCTAAAGGTATAACAGATTGTGCAATTGAAGGAGACCAATTAACAACAGCTTGATATGTACCCTCAAGCATTTCACCAACTGTAGTATACATTTGATCTAAATCCTGTACTCCATCCTGTGATAAATGCATTTCCTTATCATATCTTTCTTTAAAGAATTCAAATAAGTTAGTACAATGATCACCAACACGTTCCATATCTTTAATTAAATCTAGATATTTAGAAAGCTTAGTTGATGATTTATCATCTAGTGCTGAAATAGTTAATTTAATTAAATAATCATGAATTCTCTTATCAAGTAAGTTGATTGTTCTTTCATATTCTAAGCCCTTATCAATTAATGAATCATCTCTATTAAAAGAATATGATTTTGCAATCTTAAAGAATTCATTTACAGTCTCAACCATATAATCAATACTCTTCTTTGCAAAAGACAATGCTAATTGAGGAGACTTTTGAATTAAGCTATAATCAAGTAATTGTTCTTCAATTGATTTTTCATTCTTATCAGGCATAAGCTTATTACAAAGCTTAACAAATGGCTTAATAAGCAATAATAATGCAAATGAGTTTATTATATTAAATCCTAAATGTGATAATGAAATTATCATTGGATTTGGAGTTGATGATATTTTTAAGAATGTATTATTATAAATTAATTCTATTAAAGGATAGAATGCAAATCTAAATATAATAACAAATACTAAAACACCAATAGTTTTTATTAATGTATTTGCCATCGCAACCTTCTTTGCAACTTTAGATGAACCTAATGATGCAATAATTGCAGTAATTGTTGTACCAATATTTGCACCAAGCATTAATGCAAGGGCACCACCTAATTGCATTGCACCAGATGCGAATAAATCCTGAACGATTGAAATAGTTGCGGCACTTGATTGTACAAGCATTGTAAATAATATACCAACGCCAACACCAAGTTCAGGCATATCAGATAATTTAGCAAATGAGCTCTTAATGAAATCTTCATGTTCTTCAATAACGAATTCAATAGCCATATCCATAATAACAAGTCCTAAGAATATTAAACCGAATCCTAATATAACATTACCTAAATCTCTAATTTTATCCTTTTTAAAGAAGAAAATTAATATTGCACCTAAGAATACTAATATAGCTGCAAAAATAGGTTTAAATGATGAAGGTAAAACTGCAGTTAATAATGGTAATATAGTACCACCAATATTTGCACCAAGTAAAACACCAATTGATTGACCAAATGTCATTAAACCTGCTGCAACTAAACCAACTGTAATTGCACTTGTTGTAGATGATGATTGTGTAAGCATTGTAACCATAAAACCAACAATCATACCCATGAAAGGTTTTGAAGTTGATTTTTGAATTATATTCTTTAGCTTATCACCAGCTAATCTCTTAAGGCCTCCACCCATCATATGGATACCATATAATAGGACACCTAATCCACATAGGGCAAATAATATGGCTTGCCATACATAATCAAAGCCCATATTAATTGAAAGAAATGGTAACGAACTCATAGTTGCCTCCAATATTCGAAATCATATCGTAATTATTTTAATATATAAAATATAATTATACAAACATTTTTTAAATAAAAGGGTTTACAAATTTGTATTATTTGTTTTTATAAAACAATATTAAAACTTTAGTCTAAAATAATGTTCTTAATTAATTCCTTAGTTATTAGTGCACTTCTATTAGAAGCTTCTATTTCAAATTCGTGATAATCATCTATTTGGTTTTCTTTTCCTATAATATCTGAAATATATCTAATTACAATAAAATCTACACCAAGCCTTGTTGCTGCTTGCGCAACTCCAGCTCCTTCCATCTCTATTGCAGCACCTTCTATTTCATCTTTTATTTCATTTAATTGTTCGAATGATGAAATAAATTTATCTGATGTATAAATAGGTGCCATAACATAGTTAACATTTAATTTATTTAACGTTTTTTTAACATACATTAATAATTCTTGGCTAGGATAATAGTATTTAGGAAGACCAGGTACTTGTCCATATAATGCACCAAGCGGTCTTGCATCAAAATCAGAATACATTAAAGATTTAGAAACAACTACATCACCAGTATTAAGTGGAGATACACCACCTGCAATTCCTGTATTTATTATTAATTCACATGAAAAATGCTCAACTAATAATGTTGCAGCAAGAATTGCATTACCCTTACCCATTCCTGATTCTACAACAACTACTTGATTTGAATTTAAATTGCCACAATAAAAATCAAAAGTGTATTGCTTATCTGTATAGCAATTTTCTAAAGAATTTCTTAATTCATCAATTTCAGGCTTCATTGCAGCTATAATACCTATCTTCATAAAAACCTCCTATAGTCCTAATGCTTCTTTTGCAAGGTTATCAACCATCTCATTATAATAATCATTAGTATGACTTTTTACCTTATGAAAATATACATGAATTTTTTGCTTAGCTTCTTTTGCGAATTCTTGATATTTTATCGCAATATCACTCTTAGCTTTCCATTCACCCATATACCATTTTTCAATACCAATATAATCAAAATATAAATGTAATTCAGGAATATTATGATTTATTGCATAATTAATAATAAATCCAGCACCCTTAATTTCTCCTGCAACATTTCTTAAAGGAGAATAAATATCCTTTTCATAACCCTTTTTAAATTTATATTCTTTACCATCAATTAACAAAACACATCCAAATGAATATTTACCTGTATTAATATCATAGGACCCATCAGTATATGCCATATATTGATAATTATCTTTTATTGTTAATTCAGTACCATTAATAAAAGCTTCTGCTTCCTCTTTTGTTTGAAAAGATTTATATTTAGGAGAATTTAAGGTTTTTATTATTTCTTTTGCCTCATCCCAAGAATTAACTATATTTTGATATCCATTGTTATCCTTTAATGCATAGTATTTAGTCATTTGCTACCTCAATTTGTTTTAATAATTCTATAGTTACTTTTGCAGATTTTTCTGACATTTCATCTTCAAATTTATTATAATTTTCAATTTGACTTTCTCTTCCTATTACATCGCTTATATATCTTATAACCATGAAATCAACACCTAATCTATATGCAGTTTGTGCTACACTACATCCTTCCATTTCAGTTGCACATAAAATAGATGTATCAACACAAGAAAGCTTATCCATTGATGTTATAAAAGAATCTCCTGAATAAATAGTTATTTCCTTATAATTAATGCCTAAGCTATTCAATGCTTTTTTAGTTAAAGTAATTCTACTATCAAGTGGTGCATAATATTTAGGCATACTTGGTACTTGTCCATAAGAATATCCAAATATAGTTGCATCAACATCACTATATAATAGCTTAGTCGCAATACATACATCTCCAGTTTCAAGTGGCATTAATCCACCAGCAATTCCTGTATTAATAATTAACTTACAATCATATAAGCTTACAAGTAATGTTGCTGCAATACTACTATTAACCTTACCAACACCAGATTCTGCTAATACTATTTCATTATTAGAAATAGTACCAATAATAAAATTAAAAGATTTAAATGGTTCAATTCTTAAATCATGCATTTGATTTTTAATTAATTCCATTTCATATTTCATTGCAGCAATAATACCGATTTTCATAAAAAAACTCCTTATATTCTTTTTGATATATCAATTATAATACGTCCGCTTTTAGATTTACCACCAACATGAGAAAGTAAATATTTTCCGTAATGTCTTACAGAAAAAATATCTCCTTCTTTTAAAACCTCACTATTATTTTGACATATTCTATAATTTAATGTTACTAAAGATTCCATAATTAATTCTTGTGCATCTCCTCTTGATTTAGATATTGCACAAGAAACAATTGAATCTAGTCTTAATGATGTTACAAATGTTGTTTTAGTTTCATATTTAATAATATTTGTAACAGTCTCATTATATTCTATTAAATCAATAGGACATTTTCCTATTTGCTTTAATTCTTGTTTTATAAATGGGGATATTTCTTCTGTTACTGCAAAAAAACAATCCATTTTATCAGTTATTACAATATCTCCAATACATTCTCTTTTAATACCTAACCCCATTAATGAACCAAGAATTGATCTATGACTTAATTCATAAAATCTTTTATTATATATAATTTTAAATATTACTATTTTAAAATTAATATTAGTATCATATGGAGTAATTAAATATCTTTTTCTATCAGAATTTATTATTAAACCATCACTATAAAGATTTAGGGTTTTATGATAAGATAATGTTTCTTCAACATATGATGCTTCTGCCTCATCTAAAAAAGGCATTAAAGTTACACCACCCTGATAAGCTTTATCTATTATAGAATCTAATCTCTTCTTTAATTCATCATATTCCATAATATTCTACCTAATCTAATATGTGTTGCCCCCATCTTTATAGCATCCTTATAATCATTACTCATACCCATAGATAAATATGGTAATTTAATATTAAAATCTTTTTCTACTTTATCTCTTAATAATCTTAAAGATTCAAATTGCTTTAAAATATCATCATCTGTATCATTTTTAATAGCCATCATCATAAATCCACATACATTAATATTTTTAAGCTTTAATACTTCTTCCATAAAAGAATTAATTTCCATATATGGTACACCATTCTTATTCTCTTCTAGGTTAATTGAAACCTCAATGAAGCAATTTAATGGCGTATTCCTTTTCTTATCAATTATTTTTGCAAGTTCAATTGAATCAAGTGATTCTAAATAATCAATTTTATCAATTACCTTTAATGCTTTATTTCTTTGTAGATGTCCTATAAAATGCCATTCAATATCAGAATAATCCTTTAAATTTTCATATTTTTCTAAGAATGGTTCTACTCTATTTTCACCAAATATCTTAATATTATGCTTATATAAATCTAACATCTCATTTGATGATACATATTTTGTTGCGGCAACAATTTTAACATCACTTGGAATTGTTTTTATAAATTCATCAATATCATTTCTTAGCATAATTTCACTTCCTAAACTATGCTTTTATTATAACATTTATAAATGTTAAATAAAAGATAAAAACACAAGCCTAAGCTTGTGTTGTAGTATCTTCTATATTAGAAGCTTTTATTTCATTTGATTTTGCTTTTTTATTTAGAATATAATCAATTACAGCATCTATTATTAATAATCCAATATAAACCATAAATCCATAGAAATATGGGCATGTCATAACATAATTATACTTAATAGCAATAAATACAAATGGAATAAAGAATAATAATGCATTTGCAATTAATATAATAAGCTTAAGCTTATTCTTTAATAAAAATGAAAAAACAGTATATGATATAGAAAAAGCTATTACCATAATAGGAATATAATAACCTTCTCTTACAAGATCAAGCATTGTTGTATTAGTATAGCCTTCACTTCCAAATACTTGATATATAGGATATGCAATAAATAAGATAATACCTAATGCACCTAAGGCAAGAGATATTGCGTTACTTAAATTGAAGAAGCTTAGCTTTGTATCTTTTTTAACATCAAATTCTAATAATGTAACAATTGCCTCATTTTTAGATAAACCTATAAATAAAGGTACACCTACTAAATATAATACTACTGCTTCTCCAAATCCAACTGTTAATACATTAAACCAAAATACTTCTGGTTGGAACATATCAAATGCAATACCTAATTCTATTGATACAATAAAAGCATTTGATATAACAGGAAGAATAGATGCAATAATTAATTTCATTAATGATGATATATTAAGTTTTTTAATAAATATCATAGGAATTAATGCGATTGTTGTTGCAAGAGTACCAAATAGCATATCATACCATCCAAGGCTTGATGTTGTATTTGCGATAAAGCAACCTATAATTAACGCAGGTATAAATTTAGGATTAAATACTGCAATAAGAATTAATACTTCACTTAATCTAAATTGTATAGCTCCATATGATATTGGTGCTAATACCCATGTGAATACAGCATATAAAGCGGCTATAATTGCTGACTCGCAAATTAGCTTAATAGATATTTTTTTCATTTTTTCACCTTTTACTTACTAGACAAATAATATTTTATAATATTTTTTAAATTTTTCAATAAGATAAAAGAGGACCAAAAGTGGTCCTCTTTTACCTTAAATTGGGAGAGTTATAGTTTGCTTATGAAAAAGTTTATCTATCTTTGTAGGGAGTATACGATAGACGTCTTTCTTATAAGACACTTGTATTATAAAGAATAAAATACATATAAATTTGTTTTATTTATGGGAAAAAATGTAAAAAACGTTTACACTATTTTTATGTATTTTTTTTATAGTTCTGCAATAACTTCTATTTCTATTAATGAGTTTTTAGGTAAAGCTTTTACCTCAACGCAGCTTCTTGCAGGATTTGAAATAAAATAAGTTTCATATATTTTATTTACTATAGAAAAATTATTTAAATCTGTTAAGAATACAGTAGTCTTAATAACCTTAGATGCATCTGCTCCTGCTTCTTTAACAATTTCTAATACATTTTTAAAAGCTTGATTAGCTTGCCATTCTATATCGTTATTATCAATATTTCCTGTTTCTGGGTTAATTGCGATTTGTCCTGCGGTAAATAATAAATTACCACTTATATATCCTTGGCTATATGGTCCTATAGCCTTTGGAGCTTTATTTGTTGATATTTTCTTCATTTCTAATTTCCTCTTCTCTTACCTTAATTTCTATATTTTTATTTTTAAATGTTTTACCTAAATTATTTATAGGCTCTTGTTGTAATAGATTTTCCATTAATCTATTCATATTAATTACAATAGGCTTATATAGTAATATTACTGTTACTAATGCTGTTACTACTAATATTAATTCAAATGGAATATCTGCGATTAAATATGGTATAAATTTAACATTAAAATATACTATATTAAATGGAATATATGCCCATGAATATAAAATACATGCTAAAGCACTTCCTAGTGCTTGTATATATTCATTTTTATTTCTTAATAAATAACCAAATAATAATGCAATAAATAATCCAATAAATTGTGGAATCATAATAAATGGTGTTAATGACCCCATAACTATATTATCTAATAATACATGTATTGAAATAATTAATGTTCCATATCCAAGCCCTACTGTTGCCCCATAGCAGCAAACAAGTAAAAATGTTAATTGAACATTAGGGATTACTGTTAATATTTCTTCTTGTGCAAAAAGTATTGCAGCTAAGGATACTACTATGGCAAGCATTTTAATATTAATCTTTTTCACCATATAGCTTCCTCCCTAAATAAGATCAAATCACCATCTATTAAAGGAATAGATGATATTCCAACCTGTGAATAAATATTATTAACATATATTGAAATATATGTTTTTGTAAAATCTGTTTTAATATCATCTATATCATATATTACTTTTCCATACATTGAATCCTCATATCTTACCTGATAATTATTAATAAGAATTCCAAATAATGTATCTTCTTCTACAAAATCAAATTGTTTTTCTGATAATACTTTTTTATCTATGTCTTCTAATACTATAGTTATCGTACCTAAGCTATCATTCTTTTTAACTAATAAGCTTTTATAAAGAAAAAGAGATGATATTGCGATACCAATTAATAATACACATAATGTAATTTTAAATGATAATTTTTGCATAATATCACCTCTTAATTAGTTATTAAGCAAATAAGTAGAATGCTTTTTGTTTATCTCTTTGAATCTTATAAGAAACTAAACCAGCATATACCTGATTAGTTGACATATTTGTTCCTTCATCAGTTTTATAAACTTTGACTAAATTAGTAGTCTCATCATAGAAGTTATCAATAATATATTCAACTAAATCCACACCTTCAACTTCATATTGCTCATCTCTTGGGTTAACATTAAATGCTGCAAAATCAATTAGCTGTAATGCATTAGAAGTACAATTAGATTCACTTCTAGTATTTAAGAAATTAACCATTGTATAATTATATTTATTATATGGTGCAAGTGATGCAACCTGCCATGCTAGAGCATCGATACCAAATTGAGTTGAAGCCATTTGTGCATCTTTAATTAATGTAGTTAAGTTTTCAGATGTTACCCCAAGTCCATATGCAGGTGCAACCTCAAATGGTGTTACATATTGTTTATATTCAGTTGAAATAGAATTGATATGTTCTTGATATACTGCCTTAAATGAAGAAAGATCATATCCTAAAGCCTTAGCTGTCCAGTAATATTTACCATAATTAGCACCAGATAATGTAGATAAATCTGCATTTTCAATAGAATCCTTTAAATCAGCCTTTATAATAGATTGATCATATGAAAAATCATATAAATTAGCAGTTAAAGCATTTATTGTCATATATGTCCAAAAATCGCTTGATGCATATGTAGTATCATTTTTAATAAAATTAGGTAGTTGATTCTTTAAATATGAATAAATAATTTTATCTACTAAGATATCAGTT
>CACZRY010000079.1 GCA_902783745.1 uncultured Erysipelotrichaceae bacterium | reverse complement strand
TTTCAAATGCTTTATTTGCATATGCTGCAAATGCTTTTGAAACCAATTCTTCATCGTTTGATTTTTTTACTGTTATTTCTTCACCACCAGCACCTTTTATTACAACAGAATTTTCTTTACATGATGTCAATGATAAAGATGTAGCGCAAATCCCCAAAATTGCAGCTAAACTTAAAATAATTTTTTTCATACTATGCCTCCCTATTAAAATGTAAAAAAATTTATTTATTTTATTATAATTTATATTTCCATAAACATCAATAAAAAAAGAAAGCATTTTCAATAAGTTGCTTTAAAACAACTTACATCTAATGCTTTCTTATATTTTTATGCTTTTTTAAGATCTTTTACAAATTCTCTTAATGAGCCATCTAATAAATCTTCTTTCTTTGCAAATAAATAAATATCTGCATCAATTCTTAAAGCTTTTCCATTTAATGCAACAGTTGCACCTTGGAAAAATGCAAGCATTTTATTGCATTCAATTTCATTAAGCTTTGAGAAATTGATAATTAAAGGATTACCATTCATTAATTCTTTTACAAGATTTAATGCTAAATGATCATCATCTTCAAGCTCATTAAATACTATTTTATCTGCACTTCTTTTAGGTGCTTCAAAACTAGTTTCTTCTTCCTTTTTACGTCCAAAAAGCATTTTATTCACCCTTTCTGATTACTGGTAAAACCTGAGCCTTAGTTCCCTTTCTTACCATTACTAATGTAGTATCAGCAAATTCTTCTAGAATGTTCATTCTCTGTGGAGGACATGCAAGGATGATTTGTAATGGCATAGAGCACATGAAATTCATCATAGCACGCATACGGTTACCATCCATCTTATCGAATACTTCATCGAACATTACAATACCAATAGGATCTCCACCAGCAAATCCTGTCTTAGTATATACACGTACGAATGATGCAACTATTGCAACATAGAATGGAACCTGTGTTTCACCACCGGATTTTTCTTTAAATACTTTAGAGTAAGTCATTGAATCACCATCTAGGTTTGTGATACGAATATCATAATCCATATATGTACGGTAATCAGTGAACTTATTAAATGCACCATTAGAATTTAGGTCATCTTGAGAAATAGATTCAAATAATTCTGAAATTTGTTCATTATACTTATTTTGGAATTCATAAGTAAATAAGCCTTGGTTTAAATCAACCATATCAGAAGTTACCATATCATAGAATTCAGCATATTCTTGTGAACGTGGGAATATGAATTCATATGTATCATTACCGAATCTGATACCTCTTAAAGTATCATTAATCTTTTGAATTTCTTGTTCTGCAGTTAAGATATTATTTCTTAATTTAGCAATGAAATCTTCCTTAAATACTACTTCAGCAGACTCTCTAGCTTCTCTAACCTTCTTTTCATAAGTGATTAATTCACTCTTTTCAAGCTTAGATAATTCAGCTAAATATTTGTCCATTTCATTTAAACCAACTGTGTAGTTAGAATTATATTTTGAAATGAAATCAAATTGCTTTTGATGAAGTGCATCATCTAGAGTCTTGAAGTTCTTTTCTTGAGATTCAAATCTTTCTTGATACTTGCTTAAAGCTTGCTTAAAGCTTTGACCCTTAATGATTTCTTGATATTCTTGCTTAGCATTTTCTGCAATTACTGCATTATCACCAGCTAATGCCTTTAATTCATCTTCTAATTCCTTTAGCTTAGCTGAATTAGCATTAATTGCTTCATTTAATGTAGTAATCTTATTATCAATAGAACCCATATCTCTTGATACGTTTAACTTCTTTTCGTCATTAGACTTAATTGTTAACTGAATCTTTTGATAATCATCTTCTAATTCAGAAGGTGTAGCATTCTTTGTTCTCTTAGCTTCATTCTTTAAGTCAGAAATAGCTGCCTTTTCCTTTTCTAGCATTAATGCCTTATCTAAATCAGTTATTAATGTACGGATATCAATTTCAGCTAATAAGTCAACTTCTTGTGTTAATGCTTCAATCTTACCATTAACTTCAGTGTATTCCTTCTTAGCTTCTACTGCCTTTTGCATCCAAACTTCCTTAGATTTAGCAGCGGCATTCTTACCCATGAATGGCTTTTCAATATTTGGATTTAATGAAGTAACAGTAAATCCACGATAAATTAAGTTATCATTTGTGATAGCTGTTGGATATTTTTCTAGATCCTCTGGCTTATCAACCATTATTACAGAACCACATGTATAATTAATAAATGCACGTGCATCTGCATTCTCAGAATCAATAATTGATGCTAAAGAATTTTCTTGGAATGATTGGAATTTAGCAATTTGCTTTGTATTTACTAAACCTATACCATATAAACGATACTTATTCTTAATTCTTGCATAAATTTGTAATGCTTGGTCGAAATATCTAGGTTCAACAATTAACATAAATCTTCTATTACCTAAATAGTTTTCAATTGTATCTGCCCAATTTGGATCAGTTATTTCGCATAATTCAGCAAAAATATGAACTTCTACATCATAATTATAAATTCTCTTTAATCCTTCTTTAATTTCAAGTCTTAATTGAGATAATTGAGGATTATAATTTAATCTATTTTGTTTTGCATTATTAACTGCAGTTGTAATTTGGTTAATAGTGGCAACAATTTCATGCATCTTTGCTTCTAAAGAACCTAATTCCTTATTCTTAGCTGCAGAAATAGCTTGAATTTGATTATCGAAATCTGTTAATCTAACCTTCATTTCATTTACTGATTGTTGGTTAATTACAGTTAAATTCATTCCTTGAACTTGAGAATAAATCTTTTCATTAGATAATCTTCTTAAATCATTTAAGATATCTTTAAAATTAGATACTCTCTTTAAGAATTGTTCTTTATTTGCTTCAAGAGATTCAATGTTAGATTGAGTCTTTGTAATTTCTCTTGCAACATATTCTTGTGCTTTAAATTGATCATTATTTTGTAATAAATTATAAACTTCTCTTGCTCTATCCTGTAAAGCTAAATTTTCTTTATCAAGATCTCTTAATTGCTGTTCAAAGTCTAATCTATTTTGCTTTTCTCTTTCAATTTGTTGCTTAGCAGCTTTAATATTGTTTCTTACTTCTTCAACATCAAATAATCTCATTAAGTATTCAAGATAACTCTTTTGTTCTTGAATCTTTAAGATTTCTTGATATACTAAATCGATTTCTCTTAAATCTGCAATCTTAGCTTGAATTTGCTTTAGTGTAGTTTCTAATTCCTTATAAGCACGAATAGAATCCTTAATTGCAGTAACATCGATTTCTTTTTCTTCTAAGATATTTTGATAAATGAATTCCTTAACATCAGCAATTGGTTTAAATGCTAAAGCCTTTGGAATTAATTTATAGAAGTCTTCAGAAATAGAACCGAATGCATTTCTAAATCCTCTCTTTGCTTCCTTCTTAGTTAGATAATATTCAAATAAAGGATTATGCTTTCTAAATTCTACTGTACCATAAATAGTCTTTTCATCAGAGATAAACATCTTGTCATCCATTGCTTCAAGACTCTTATAGAATACTGTTTTTACAGGAGATAAATCACCGAATGCATCGATTACTGCACCAACTGTGAAATCTTGTCCTGTCTTATCATCATGGAATTGTAAAGCAATATGACCAGAAACGTCACCATTTCTTAAATATTCTTTATCATCCATACCAAGTTTACACTTAACATAACCTCTTAGGTCACGCTTACCTTTTTCGTTAGCAGCAAGGTTGAATACTGTATCACCAGCTGTTAATACATAAGTAATGGCATCCATGATAGTTGACTTACCAGATCCGTTAGGACCAGAAAGTAATGTATTTCCATTTACTGTAATTGTTTCATTTGAAAGGTAATGCCAGTTAATTAATCTTATTTTAACAAGTCTTTTCATTATGCATTAGCCTCCCCACTGTTTTTATTAAAATCATCTTGTGTAATCTTATTAATTGTATTTACAACAACTGAAATATCTTCTGTCTTAATAGCCATTAAGATAGTAGGTAAGATTACAAGCTTTGTTGCAGATGATTGAATATCACCTGTAACTTCAATTAAATTATATTTTCTAAATAAACGAATTGCGCTAATTAAATCAGTCTTATTTAACTTTCTTTTAATTTCTAAATAATCATATTTTTCATGAATATCAGAAATTGCACAAACAATATTTTCATTTAATGATGTATCTTTCATCTTCTCATTATATAAAAGTCTTAAAATTAATAAAACGATTGTTTCATCTCTTCTTAGCTTTAATGAGAATGCATTTGTAGCACCTGATAACATTACTGAGCCTGTTGGCATATCTAATGTTATTTCAAGTCCTAGAATCTTAAAAAATTCATCAAATAAATCTTTATAACTCATTAGGAAGTAATATGCTTCCTTATTATCTCTCTTATCTCTTGATAGGAAAGTAGATTGTAAAAGCTTATTAGCAGTGTCTTGGAACTGTTGCTGCTGTGTTACTGTCATTTTTTCTAGTGCGTCTAACATTCTAATTTCTCCTAATTTATAATGTTCTTCTAATTACAAAATCCTTCATCTTGTAATGTTCATTTTCAACCATATCATTTAATATATTGAAATAATAACCTTTTTCACTCGCTTGAATGATACAATATACTACCATCATGAATACATCATCTGGAGTATCGAAATCAATTATATCTGAAGCCTTAAACTCTCCATTTACTTCATGGTCTTCTAAGAATTTAGCAATTTCATCTTCATTGTAATTGCTCTTGAACTGAGCCATAAATTCTTCGTCAAGTTCAAATCCATCAAGTCCAACTTCATCTAAAACCTGATTGTAATTTCTTGCATATCCACCACGAGGTTGATATAAAGATTTTTCTTGATCATAGATTTTATATAAAGGTAAGTTATAAAGACCTTCAATGATTCTCATACACTTATCAATCTTATCTTCTTTCTTAGACTTCTTAATGAAATTTAAGATTGTATTAAGCTTACCAATTGTATTATCATCCTCAGATAATAAGAATTTAACTTTACCAATAGTAGAATTGATATAATCTCTATTCTTTCTATCAATTTCAGAAATAAATTCTTCTAATGCGTTAAATGCATCAATTACTTCATCAATATTTCTTACAGCCTTTGCAACTGCTTGTTCATGATTTTGAGTAACTGGTACATAATTGATTGCAACATCATTAATGATTTCTTCATTAGCTTGCATATTTTGAAGCTTAGTGATAATTGCTAGACGATATCTATCAATGTTATCTGAAATTTTTAACTTAACATACATATTATCATATACGTTAGTCTTATAATCCATCAACTTTTCCATTAGATCTTTTAATTCGTTATTATTAACAACAGAATTAATATAATCCTTCATTCTTGCATCAAGTCTTCTTATTGCTCTAATAAGTTGTCTTGTATCTTGATATACAATATTAAAAGTCAAACCATAATCTTGAATATCTTCTTGATTTAGAATTGAATAAATTGAATAGATGTAACCTTGATACTCATTTGGATTAACATAATCATCTGGTAATTCATCTTCTGAATATTCAACTGCTGGATAGGCATTAATTATTGCCTCGCAGATTGTAATTGCGACATCACTGAAATTTAGTATTTCATCATAGTCGTTAGATACATCTACATATATCCATCCTGTTTCTTCCATTTTTCTTAATATAAAGTTTGCAAGTTCTCTAGTACTTCTTGGACTAGCTTCTTCATCTTCTTTGTCGTCTTCTTCAACGTCATAAAGATATTGTTTATTAGTATCTAAGAAATACACAAGATCATCTACTACTACCTTTTTGTCGATACCTAAGATTGTACCTGTTTCATATACTTTAAATACTTGAAGTATACTTGCTAGATAAATTCTTCTGTTCTTTGATGATAGTAGTGAGAAAAAATTATCTGGGACCATATCGAAAAAATCCATTTTAGCCTATCCCCCTACATAAAATATATATTTTTATTTTAACAAAATAATAATATATTTTCAATGTTATTAGCGGACTTTTCTCGCAAAATACGGCACTTTTTTTGATTTTTTTTAGTATTTTTTTCGATAAAAGAAAAAACAGGATTTATAAATCCTGTTTTCATTCTGTTTTCATAATTTATTATACATTAAACTTAAATAGCATTATATCGCCATCTTGAACAATATAATCTTTTCCTTCTTGTCTAACAAGACCAGCTTCCTTAGCCTTTAAAGCTGAACCTGTTTTAATTAAATCATCATAAGATACTGTTTCAGCGCGAATGAATCCTTTTTGGAAATCTGTATGAATTACACCAGCACATTCAGGTGCATACATTCCTTTCTTAAAAGTCCATGCTCTACATTCATCAGGTCCTGTAGTAAAGAATGTTGCATAACCTAATAAATCATATGTTGCTCTAATTAATTTATTTAAGCCTGGTTCTTCTACACCATAATCTGCTAAGAATGCCTTTTTATCTTCATCATCCAATACAGCTAATTGAGATTCAATTTCAGCTGATATTGCAATACAACCAGCACCAGTCTTATCAGCATAAGCTTTTAATTTTTGAAAATTTTCATCATCAGATGCATCAGCAATATAATCTTCTGCAACATTACCAACATATAAAATTGGTTTTGCAGTTAAGAAATTATATGCATCAACATATTTTCTTTCTTCATCTTCAAATTTAAGCTCACGAACAGCTTTTTCATTTTCTAATGCTTCTTTTATTCTTGTTAAAATCTCATATTCCTTTGCAGCATCATCAACCTTAGATTGAGCCTTCTTTGCAATTTTTTGGATACGAGTTTCAACCTGAGCTAAATCTGATAAAATTAATTCAATATTAATAATTTCAATATCTCTAATTGGGTCAACTCCACCTTCTACATGTGTAACATTAGAATCCTCAAAACATCTTACTACTTCAACGATTGCATTACAGTTTCTAATATTACCTAAGAATTGGTTTCCTAATCCTTCACCCTTAGAAGCCCCTTTAACAAGACCTGCGATATCTGTAAATTCACATACTGCAGGAATAGTCTTCTTTGGATTATACATTTTTGATAATACCCATAATCTATCATCAGGTACTTCTACCATACCTACATTTGGTTCAATTGTTGCGAAAGGGTAATTTGCAGCTAATGCACCAGCCTTAGTTATTGCGTTAAATAAAGTTGACTTACCAACGTTAGGAAGTCCAACAATTCCTGCTGTTAATGCCATTTTAACTATTCTCCTTAATTACTTGTATTAATTACCTTATCCTTATATATATTAATATATATAGGAATAAACCTACTTAATTATAATTGTTTATTAAAAAATAAACAAGACCAAAAGACTTATATTTATTTTAAAAGATACTTTTGGTCCTGTTTTATATTATTTAATTAAATTTACAATTGCCATTAATTCATCTGTTAACTTCTTAACGATTGCATCTGCATCTTTTTCAGTTAGACCCTTAGCACCATAATATAATTTTAGTTTGGGTTCAGTTCCTGAAGGTCTTAATACAACCCAAGAACCATCAGATAAATAATATTTAATAACATTTGATTTAGGTAAATTAATCTTAGACTTCTTATCATCAGTTTTACCGAATTCAGTATGAATGCCTAACATGCAATCATCCTTTGCAGATATTTCAAATCCATCAAGCTTAATATCTGTTGTACGGAAGAAATCCATAATTCTCTTTATCTTAGCTTGTCCTTCTAAGCCTTTTAATACGATATTAGTAATACCTTCTTTATAATATCCATACTTCTTATAAATTTCTTCTAAGGCATCGTATAAATCCATGCCTTTTTCAAAATAATAAGCAGCAGCTTCACAAAGCATTAAAATGGCTTGAATTGAATCTTTATCACGAACACAAGGTGAAACTAAGCATCCATATGATTCTTCAAATCCAAATACATATTCACCCTTGCCCATATCAACCATCTCATGAGCCTTTTCACCAATGAACTTAAATCCAGTTAAAGTGATTTCAGTCTTAATACCATAATCAGCTGCGATTATAGATGGTAGAGTAGATGAAACATTTGTTGTGAAAATATATCCATCTTCTTTTGGTAATGTATTTAATTCTTTTCTAGTTTTTAAAATATAATCTAATATAATTGCGGCTGTTTGGTTACCTGTGAATAAATAATATTCTCCATTGTGCTCAACAGCAATACCTAAACGGTCAGCATCTGGGTCAGTTGCAAGACAAATCTTAGCACCAATCTTCTTTGCAAGTTCAATAGATTCATCAAAAGCTTCTTTATTTTCTGGGTTAGATGTTTTAACACCACTGAAGTCAGGATCACATGTCATTTGTTCCTTAACTGGAGTAACATCATATCCTTCACTTCTTAATACATCAGCGGCAAATACTTGTCCTGTACCATGAAGTGGAGTATATGTTAACTTAAAGTTTTTCTTTAAGTTAGGTCTTAATATGATCTTCTTTACTTCCTTAATATAAGCTTCATCAACTTCTTTTCCAATATAATGAATTAAGTCATGATTTAAAGATGTTTCAATATTGAAATAATCCTTAATTTCATCAATCTTCTTAATTACCTTATCTGCATCAGCAGGAACTAACTGACATCCAGTTTCATCATAAATCTTATATCCGTTATATTCTTTAGGATTATGTGATGCAGTAATCATAATACCACCAATACAATTGAAATATCTTACTGCATAAGATAATTCAGGAGTAGGTCTTAAAGCCTCAAATAAAAATACTCTAAATCCTAATGATGATAAAACTTCAGCTGAAATTCTTGCAAATTCCTTAGATTGATGACGATTATCATGAGAAATAGCAACACCCTTTTGTAAAGCAGTATTACTCTTTTCCTTTAAATAGCGACCGAATCCTAAAGTTGCTTTAGCAACAATATAAATATTCATTCTATTTGTACCAGCACCAAGTACACCTCTCATACCACCAGTACCGAAAGCTAAATCATCTGTAAAAGCGTCTTTTAGCTCCTTTTCATCCATAGAATCAAGTTCAGCTTTCAAAGCCTTATCTAAGTCCTTATAATTCTTCCATAATTCTACTTTTTCTAAATATCCCATAACTCTAACTACCTCCTATTATCTGTTTTTTAATTCATCAAAAACTTCTTGCCATGAAATATCTTTTGTCTGCATTTCTACAGTTAAATGATAAATTAAATCAGCAATTTCACCAACAATTTCAGGTTTCTTGCCATCTTTAAATGCGATAATCGTTTCAGTTGATTCTTCTCCAACCTTCTTTAAAATCTTATTATCGCCTTTTTCAATTAAATAATTTGTATATGAACCAGGTACTGGATTTTTAATTCTATCATTAATAGTTGCTTCAAGATTAAATAATTCAATATCAGATTTTTCAATCTTAACTCTATTAACCTTAACATCAACATCCTCATCTAAATCTCTATAGAAGCATGTTGCATGACCTGTATGACAAGAAATTCCACCTTCTTGCTCAACTTGGAATAATAAAGCATCTCCATCACAATCAATAGATAAGCCTTTCATATGTTGATAGTATCCAGAAGTTTCGCCTTTTCTCCATAATTCATTACGGCTTCTTGAAAAATAATACATTTCTTTTGTTTCTAAAGTCTTTTCTAATGCTTCACGATTCATATATGCAACCATTCTAATTTTTTTAGCATGAGCATCTTGAATAACGCAAACAACTAATCCCTTATCATCAAATTTTACTGTATCTAAAATTTCTTGCTTTGTCATATTCTAACCTCTACACCCTTACTATTTAAATAATTCTTCAAATCTTTTATTTCTAGTTCTTTAAAATGGAATAGTGATGCTGCAAGTCCAGCATCAGCCTTACCTTTAGTAAAAACATCATAAAAGTCTTCTTTTGATCCTGCACCACCTGATGCGATTACAGGAATATTTACAGCACTTGATACTAATGAAGTTAAATTAAGTTCAAAGCCTTTCTTAGTACCATCAGCATCCATACTAGTTAATAATATTTCACCAGCACCTAAGCTTTCAACCTTCTTAGCCCATTCTACCGCATCAAGACCAGTCTTATTTCTTCCACCTTCAGTATAAACCTCATAGAATTCTCCATTCCATTTTGCATCTATTGCAACAACGATGCATTGGTTACCATACTTTTGTGCTCCTTCTTTTATTAAAGAAGGATTATGTACTGCGCTTGAATTGATAGATACCTTATCAGCTCCAGCCATTAAAATATCATGTATATCATCAATAGTTTTAATTCCTCCACCTACAGTTAAAGGAATAAATACATTAGCTGCAGCTTTCTTAATTACATCTATTAGGATTCCTCTTTTTTCATATGAAGCTGTGATATCTAAAAAAACAACTTCATCTGCACCTAAATCAGAATAGCATTTTGCCTGTACTACAGGATCACCTGCATCAATTAGGTTTAAAAAGTTTACACCTTTTACTACTCTACCTTCCTTAAGATCAAGGCATGGTATAATTCTTTTTGTTAACATATATGCCTCCTAATCCTCATAGCTTAATGCTTCTTTTAAATTAATTTCTCCAGCATATAATGACTTACCTAATATTATACCTTCACAGCCAATTTCTTTACAAGCCTTAACGTCATTAATTGATTTAGCTCCTCCTGATGCAACAATATTTAAGCCAGTTTCATCAATCATCTTCTTAGTTTGTTCTTGATTAATACCTTCTAATGTTCCATCTTTAGAAATGTCTGTAAAAATAATTGTTTTTACACCAATCTTTTTTAATGAATTTGCAAAATCAATTGCATAAAGCTTTGTATCATTTAACCAACCGTGTGTTTTAACTATTAAATTCATACAATCAATTCCAACAACAATTTTATCAGAACCAAATTTATCAATTGCTTCTTTAACAAAATCTAAATTTAAAGCACTTGAACCTAGTATTACTCTTTTTAAACCTAAATCTAGTAATACTTTAATATGTTCTATAGTTCTAATTCCACCGCCAAGTTCAGCATCAATTCCTGTAGATAAAATTGCTTTAACAGCTTCTAGGTTTTCGAATTTGCCATCCTTTGCTCCATCTAAATCAACAAGATGAAGAAATGTTGCACCTTCTTTTTTGAATTGCTCTGCAATCTCTTTTGGGCTTCCGTATGTTGTTACTTGATTATAATCACCTTTGTATAATCTTACTGCATTACCAAGGTGTAAGTCTATTGCTGGGTAAATTTTCATTTTTATAATTCTCCGAAATTCTTTAAGATTTCTAATCCAACATTACCTGATTTTTCAGGATGGAATTGTGTTGCATATACATTGCCACGTCTAACAACAGAAACATACTCTACTCCTGCGTATGTAGTTAATGCAGATGCATCTTTACTCTTAGGACAATAATATGAATGCACAAAGTATACATATTTACCATCTAAGCCTTTTAATAAAGGATTATCATCTATTACTTTAATTTGATTCCAACCCATATGAGGAATCTTATATTTTACTCCATCAACAACATCATTAAATCTAATTATTTCGCCTTCTAGAATACCAAGTCCATCATGAACTCCATATTCATAGTCACGTTCAAATAGCATTTGCATACCAACGCATATGCCAAGTATTGGAGTATTTTTCTTTATAGCTTCATTAATAACTTTATCAAAGCCATATTTTTTAAATGTATTTATTGCATCACTAAATGCACCAACACCTGGTAAGATAATTTTATCAGCTGATAAAATAACATCTTTATCAGATGTAATTACATTTGAAATACCTAAATGATCTAATGCATTTTTTACAGAACCAAGGTTCCCGATGCCATAATCCATAATAGCAATCATTAAATCACACCCTTTGTAGTAAGGCTGCCCTTAATGTCTTTATTAATTCTAATTGCGTCTCTTAAACACTTAGCAAGTGCTTTAAACATAGCTTCTATAATATGGTGAGCATTTTGTCCTCTAAAAACAACAAAATGTAGATTAATCATTGCATTATCAGCAAATGATCTAAAGAATTCATCTGTTGTTTGAGTTTCAAAATCTCCGCATTTATCACAATCAAATTTAGCATCACTTTCATAATATGCTCTACCACAAAGGTCAACAGCACACATAACTAATGCATCATCCATTGCCATAGTAAATGATGAATATCTTTGAATTCCATCCTTATTAGATAATGCTTTATTAAAAGCCATACCTAAAACAATTCCTGAATCCTCAACTGAATGATGTGTATCTACATTTAAATCACCATTACATGTAAAATCAAGATTAAATCCACCATGTTTAGTCAAAGTATTTAACATATGATCAAAGAAACCAATTCCTGTGTTAAGATTAGCAATGCCTTCACCATCAAGCTCTAGCTGGCATTTAATATTAGTTTCTTTTGTTTTTCTTTCTACAATACCACTATTTCGCATTTCTTAATACCTCCAAGAATTTATCATTTTCTTCTTTTGTACCAATACAAGGTCTATAAGTACCTTCTTTAAAACGTCTAATGTATATTTTGTTTTTTAATAGTTCTTGATAATACTTATCATCCATATTCATATATATGAAATTAGCTTGTGTAGGATATACCTTAAACCCCATATTCTTTAATTCATTATAAACCCTAGTTCTTTCAGATTTAATTAATTCAAGCTGAGGCTTATATAAATCTACATTCTCAATTGCAATTTTAGCCATAATTTGAGACATAGTTGTAACTGAATATGGATCTTTAATACAATTAATCATATCAATATTTTCTTTATTAGATATTGCATAACCAACTCTTAATGAAGGTAATGCCATATCCTTAGAAAATGTTCTATATGAAATAACATTATCATATTCCATTGCAATCTTTGTATAATCATTATCTGAAAAATTGATATATGCTAAATCTAATAAAATAAGCTTATCAGTAGATTCTATTAATCTTCTGATTTCATCTTCTGTAAAATACTGACCAGTAGGATTATTTGGTGAGCATACAACAACCGCTTTTGCATCAGATGTTTTGATTTTAGATATCATTTCATCAATATCAAAACGCATATTCTCATCACCAAATACAGGTTCATATATTGCGCCACATAATGTTGCAAAAACCTTATACATAGAAAATGCTGGTGTAAAGCCTAAAATTTTTTCACCTGGTTCTAATACAGCTCTAAATGTTGATGATAATAATTCATCTGAACCTACACCAACAG
Source organism: uncultured Erysipelotrichaceae bacterium (assembly GCA_902783745.1). GTDB lineage: Bacteria > Bacillota_I > Bacilli_A > Acholeplasmatales > Anaeroplasmataceae > Anaeroplasma. The sequence continues at coordinate 7,503 of CACZRY010000079.1, read as the reverse complement.
TTACACAATTTGCATCAATTCCAAAATGATTTGCAATTGCTTGATCTAATTCTCTTTCATCCATATCAGGATAACGATTAAATTCTATATTTTTTATAGCCTCATTAAATAATTCAATTATCTTTTTAGGAGGCTGATATGGGGATTCATTTGCGTTTAGAATAATACCATCAGTAATTAACGTTGAATGGTATACTTCCATTCCTGCAAATGATTTTTTCATATACTTCATAGGGATTATTCATCCTTTCTGACAGCTGCTGATAGGGCATGCATTGTTAATCCCTCAAGCTTAGCAAATGTATCAACATCATCTGCTAATTGTAAAGCTGCTTCTTTATTTAATTTTTGAAGTGAAGTACGCTTTATGAAATCTTCAACCCCAAGTGGTGAAAAGAATTTTGCAGTTGCAACAGTAGGTAATACATGATTAGGTCCTGCCATATAATCACCATATGATTCTGCTGAATAGTGACCCATAAAAATTGCACCTGCATTTTTAATAAATGGTAATGCAATTTCAGGTTCATCCATTGCAATCTCTAAGTGTTCTGGTGCTTGTTTATTAACATATTTGCATGCATCTTCTATAGATTTACAAACAATAATCTTGCTCCAATTTGTTAATGATTTTTCTAATATATCTTTTCTTGATGCAGTACTTAAATATTTTTCAACCCAATTTCTAACCTCTATAGCCTTTTCCATAGATGTTATAAATAATGTTGATGATGCTAAAACATCATGTTCAGCCTGTGCCATAAGGTCAGCTGCTGCAAACTTAGGATGTACTGTTTCATCAGCAATAATTGTAATTTCAGATGGTCCTGCAATTGAATCAATTCCAACAAGACCATAAACTTCTCTTTTTGCTAACGCAACAAAGATATTACCAGGTCCAACAATCTTATATACCTTTGGTATTGATTCAGTACCATAAGCCAGTGCAGCAATTGCTTGAGCACCACCGATTTTATAAACATGATCAACACCACATACATATGCTGCTGCAAGTACAATAGGATTAACCTTACCACCAACAGCTGGTGTAACCATATCAATTTCTTCACATCCTGCAACCTTTGCAGGTAAAATATTCATTAAAACAGATGATGGATAAGCTGCCTTACCACCTGGTACATATACACCAACCTTTTCGATTGCAGTATAACGCATACCAAGCTTTGCGCCTATTGAGTCTTCATACATCCAAGTATCTCTTTTTTGATGCTCGTGGAAGCTTTGGATTCTATCTTTACTCTTTAATAAAACTTGCTTTTGCTTGTCAGTTAAAGAGTCAAATGCGGCCTTAAGCTCTTCTTTTGTAACTTCAACATTCTTAATATCAAAATTAGGATCATCGAATTTTTTAGTATATTTAATTAAAGCCTCATCACCATTTTTGCAAACGTCATCAACGATTGCCTTTACAGTATCAGAAAAATCTCCTGAATTTACTGCTCCACGCTTCTTAAGCACATTAAAGAATTCTTCAATGTCTTTTTCCTTCTCAATAATCTCAATCATCTTTTTATACCTCTTTATTTCTTTAATTCGTCCTCGAATTTACTAACAATATTTAATATATCCTCATACTTAGTCTTTAATGATGCATTATTAACAACTAATCTAGCTGATATATTATGAATTGTTGTAACATCCTCTAATCCATTTTCTCTAAGTGTTCTTCCTGACTCCACGATATCAACAATAACATCAGATAAACCAACAATTGGTCCTAATTCAACAGAACCATGTAATTTAATTATTGTAGAGTTTTGATGGACTGAATCGAAGTATGCCTTTGCAATATTTGGGTATTTTGTTGCAACAACAACATTACTCTTTAATTTGTAAGAGTCCCCATTTTCTTTTGGAGCACAGACACACATTCTACATTTACCAAATCCTAAATCTAGAATTTCAGTAATATCTCTATTTTCTTCTAATAAGGTATCCTTTCCAACTACGCCGATATCTGCAACACCCATATCAACAAATGTAGGAACATCACTTGGTTTTGCTAAAAAGAATCTAAAATCACCTTTTGTTAAAACAAGTCTTCTATCCTCATCATCAATACTGATATCAACAATATTTAAATCTCTTAACATTTTAAATATTTTATCAGCAAGTCTTCCCTTTGATAACGCAAAAGTAAGCATTCTACTTTACCTCCCAAAGACGGATCTTATTATTACTGTATTCTATTACAGCATCATAATCATTTTCTTTAGCATATTTAGTTGCATCCTCTAAAGAATTAAAATGACCATCAGATACAATAATGCCATCTTCTCTAAATGTTTCATTATTAATTGTTGCTGTAACAAATGAGTTTGCATCAGAATATGATAAATATTTAACCTTCTTTAAATCGATTAAATCATTTTCTAATACATATTCTGCTAAAGAATCAATCTCAAGTCCAAATCCAATATCCTCTAAATCTTTACCAAATGATTTATAAAGTGAATCACTTCTACCACCTGATAAAACTGCTTTTTTAACTTTATCAACATAAACTTGGAAAATAATTCCAGTATAATATTTTGCGTAAGAATAAATAGAGAAATCAAAAATAACATTTGTGATATCTAAATCCTTAAGCATTATAAATATCTTCTTCAAATAATCTAATACATTATAGCTTTCTTTGCCCTTAAGATTAGACATTAATGATTCAATAAATCTTAAATGTCCACCTCTTAGCATTAAATCAATTATGAATTTAGATTTATCAACATCTAATGTATCATTTAAGATTTGCTTTAATGTTACATAATCCTTTGCTTCAATTGATTCAAATAATTTTTGTTTTAAATCATCATTAATACCAAAATCAGTAAATAATGTATCTAAGAATTTTTGACTTCCTAAATGGATTGTAAAATTATTTACATTACAAGCTTTAAGTGATTTATAAGCTAAATATATTGCTTCAACATCACAATATTCATTTGACTTACCAATCAATTCAATTCCTACTTGCTTGAATTGATGATTCTTTCCTTGATATAATCTTGGATATCTAAATACATCTGCAACATAAGAATATTTTAATACAGCATTTTCAACCTTAGGATTTGATGCAACATATCTTGCAATAGATGATGTCATATCATTTCTTAAAGCTAAAACCTCACCTTGGCGATTGATTAAATTATATAGATCTGGTTTTTGAATACCATCAAATGAAAACACATCAATGTATTCTACTTCTGGAGTTTCAATTGGTGTATATCCATAAAGTCTATAAAGTTCATAACATCTTTTTTCAATTTCCTTTTTTGCTAAGGACTTCATACCAACTGTATCACTAAATCCTTCAGGAACATGTAGTTTATAGTTTTTCATAAAAAACCTCCACAAACTCGATTATATTTTATTTTAACATAAAATATGATAATTTTCTATAATGATACTAAATTAAAGACTAATAAATATTCAAAAGAAAACGCTTACTTTTAATTTATATTAAAAAATGCTATAATGTTTTAGGTGATAATGTGAAAAAAAGAAAATTATTTCTTCTTTTATTTATAATATTTGCAAACATTTTTATTCTATCGTCATGTAAAAATTATAACAAGCTTTATAGTGAGTTAGAAGAAAAAATCACAGATGAAATTAAAGAAAAAAATGTTACTATTAAAGTTTCATTTAAAAGAACCAGAGTATCGGATGTTTCTTTTAGTAAAACTGCATCTGGTGTTATTATAAAAAAAGATATTAATACATATTATGTATTAACTAACAATCATTTATTATATTCTAGTTATAACTATTATGATATTTTAATTACTGATTATTACGGTAATTATTATAATGCATTCCTATATAATGAATCTAATGATTCAAGTTATGATTTAGCATTATTGACATTTGAAACAGAAAATGATTTATCACCAATTGAATTCTCAAATGATAATACCTCTATAGGTGATGTTATAGCATCTATTGGTTATAAAAATGATAATTCTAACATTCTAACTTTAGGTAAATATTTAGGATATACTAAATATGAAATACCTAATAATGTTTCAAGTGATGAATGTAATATCTCATTTGATGTTATTAAGCATACAGCATATATAAACGAAGGGTCTTCTGGTTCTATGCTTATTGATTCTAATCTTAAGTTAATTGGAATTAATTTTTCATCATCTTTAGATAACAATAACAATTATATTAATTCTTATGCCATACCAATGAATAAAATAAATGAATATTTAGAAAAAAATAATTTTATAGTTTAGATAAAAATGCACTCGAACATGAGTGCATTTTTATTATTTCTTAATTTCTTCTAAAGTATTTAAGAAGTTTTTAAAATATTCAGGTAATTCTGAATCAAATTCCATCCATTCACCAGTTCTAGGATGTTTAAAGCCTATAACCTTTGCGTGAAGGAACTGTCCATCATTTCCAATTACTTTTCTTCTTCCATATACCTTATCACCGACAAGTGGATGACCTATATATTCCATATGAACTCTTATTTGATGAGTACGTCCTGTTTCTAAAGCACATTCTACTAAAGTATAACCTTTATAACGCTTTAAAACAGTAAAATTAGTAATTGCTTCTTTACCATCTCTAACTATTCCCATCTTTTTTCTGTCCATAGGATCTCTTCCTATTGGTGCATTAATTCGTCCTTTATCTTCTTGGAATTCACCATAAACTAATGCCCAATATCTTCTTTTACAAGTATGTTCCTTTAATTGATTTGTTAAAGATAATGAAGCATTATCATTTTTTGCAATCATTAAAAGTCCTGATGTATCCTTATCAATTCTATGTACAATGCCTGGTCTTATTACACCATTAATCGTTGATAAATTATCAAGTTCTGCTAACAAGCCATTAACAAGTGTATCAGAATTATTACCAGCACCAGGATGTACTGTTAAACCTTTTGGCTTATTGATAATTGCAACATCATCATCCTCATAAACGATATCTAAATCCATTTTTTTAGGTTCAATATCTAATTCTTTAGCTTCAACATCTAATATTGTAATAACATCATTTTCTTTTGCTTTAGTTGATGCTTTAAATGTATTACCATTCAATAAGATATTTCCATCTTCTATTAACTTTAGAATTGCTGTTCTAGTTTTATCTTTTAATAATTCAACTAAAACCTTATCAATTCTTTGACCTACATAATCCTTAGTTATTTTAATTTCTGTCATCTACTTTATCCTCAACTTTATTACTCTTAAAATAATCTATGATTATTTCAAGTACTAAAAGACAAAGACCTGTTACTAAAAAGAAATCAGCAACATTAAATGTTGTAGAACCGAATTCAAAATGAATCATATCAACAACACCTTGTCTTAAATTTATATTGAAATATCTATATAAAATAGTTAAAAATCTATCAAATAGATTACCAACACATCCAGCTAATGCAAATGTAAATGCAAAGCTTTTTAATGTCTTCTTTTTCCAATCATTTTTTAAAACAAAATAACCTAATACTATTGTTGCAACAAATGATACAACAGTTAATAAAATAATACCTGCTCCCTCATCTAAAAAGCTCCATGCCATACCAGGGTTATATTGCTTTTGAATAGTTAAGAAACCAGGAATTAAATTAATTCCTTCGCTTGTAACATATAATTCTGTTAAATATTTAGTTAGTTGGTCTAAAAAGTATACTATAAAAAATACTACACCTGTTATTATAAAATTCATTAAAATACTCCTATCATAAACATTATTAACATAATTATATAAATAAATGTTGCAATAATTACTATATCAAAAAGATAAATTTTATATAAACCTTTAACTCTTCCTTTTGATATTCCATTATAATATAACACTAATGTTACAAAGATTGATATTAAAATTAATGTTGCAATTAAAAATACATAAAGCTTAATTAGTTTTTGATCTAATATTGCAAGATTAACTATTATACCTATAAAACCTATAACAGTTAATAATCCAAATAAGAAAGAGAATAAAAATGTTATTATTTTTGTCCTCTTTAATACCTTTAGATTATCAACCTCATTCATCTTTTCTTGGATAGCATCTAATATTTTTTTCATATATCAAGTGCCTCCAAATAATCAATTGCATCGCTAAAATATTTAATTTCAACTAAACGCATTTTTTCATGACCTTTTGTCGCAAGATATGCTTCATAAGCGTCATTATAATTACCACTTACACATAAAAATATATCAACATTATTATCTAAGGCTGTAGGTACTTTTTCTTTTATACCACCAATTACACCAATGCTACCATCATATGAAATAGTACCTGTACCTGCAATAGATAAGCCATGAGTTAAATCTTCTGGGACAAGCTGATTATAAATAGATAATGATTGTAATAATCCACCTGATGGACCACCTACATTACTACCATTTATTTTTAAACTTGGTGTTGTACTTTTAATACTATAATAATCCGAATAACCAAATTTAAAAGTATCTTCAGGGATAACATCAATTATTTCACCATTTCTTTCGATACTAAATATATCACCTTTAGAGTAATTATCTTTTAAATTACTAAAGAATTGTCTATAGCTATCCTCATTTTCTGATGTTGCTTTTATAACATTATCACTTGATTTTACTTCTTTAATTAAATCACCTGTTCTAAATATACAATCGCTTGGGTAAAAATATGTAACCATATATCCATCAAATGAATAATCAATTGCAATATCTAATTCAGGATGCTTATATATGGCATAATTATATGCAGTTATAATTGATTTATAAACAGATGAATCATATTGAATCTTAGAGCTTTGATAATATTGATTTTCTGTCATTGATTGAACAACATCAGATTTTTCATCTATTTCCATTGTTTTAGGATTAAGTGATGCAATAAAATTCATAAATAATGTTGTACCTTCTATATCTTGAACATAAATTGTTTGAAATTTACCTTCTTCTTTATAGTCTGTATCAACATCAACTATGTTACTAAAATCAGTAACTCCACCTTTAGTTAATATATATTTATTTGTTCTATAAGTTGTTAAAATCAGTAAGGGAATATTAATTGCTAAAACTATTACGAAATAATACCAATATTTTTTTAATAAATAAAGCATTATTCCTCACTTCTAATTTCTAAAGAAATTGCCTTCATTTTTTCGTATGTTACTCCTGCGGCATCAAGCATTCTTTTTGATGCTAAATCAGAATCAGTACCATCATATTTATCATTCATATAAACAATGTGCTTAATACCTGATTGTATTATCAATTTAGCACATTCATTACATGGAAAAAGTGATACATATAATGTTGAACCTTTTAAGTTTCTTGTAGAATTTAAAATCGCATTTGCTTCAGCATGGACAACATATGGATACTTGTTGTCTAAATAACTATTTCCCTTTCCCCACGGGAAGATATTATCATCACATCCACGTGGGAATCCATTATAGCCAATACCAATTATTCTTTTATCATCATTAATAATACAAGCTCCAACTTGTGTATTTGGGTC
>CACZRY010000078.1 GCA_902783745.1 uncultured Erysipelotrichaceae bacterium | reverse complement strand
TTGATATTGATAAGACTTTACCTGGTGGTACAGAAGAATTAACAATAAGTGTATTCTCAACTACTAAGGTTATAGAAGTATCTAAGGCCTTAAATACTGAAGCTAATATTACTAAGTTCACATTTGAAGATAATGATTTAACTGAAAATGGTGCTTATAAAACAAAGCAAGTAAGTGAAATTAAGTTCGGTAGAGCATATGATTATTCTGAATTGACAGATTATACTTCTGCTAATTTCTATCTTGCTGAATTTGAAGTTTCTGCAAATGCAACAGTAAGTAGTATTACTGCAACATATCAAAATCTTGCAGAAAATGACGGAAGAATCAGATATACTGTTACGTATCTTGTTAAATCTGAATCAGGTACAACAAAAGAATATATTCATTACTTAGATGAAATGAATTATTTTGATGGTGTATATGCTAACTTATTTGAAGAAGGTATTGCATTACAAGAAACTGATTTATATAAAGAAAATTTCACATTTGGTAATGCTTCTTATTTAGGTCAATATTCATCATTAACATATTCTAGTGTTGATACATTTGTTGCAGCAACATTTAGCCGTGGTTTTGCACCTGAATATCGTATTAAGTATATCTTAACTAATTTCTATACTTTAGGTGATGTTACTTATAAAACAACAGACGAAACATTAAATAATGGTTGTGCATTAACACTTACTTATGCAGGTTTAACTTTAACTGTTGGTGATTCTAATGAACCTGGTGTATATAAGTTTGATTACATCTATACAAGTACAGGTACTTGGGCTAAAGGTGTTGAATATGCAAGAACATATCAATTCCCTACATTATTCATCTATAAGGGTTATTCAAGAGATGCATTATTAAATCGTTTAACATTCTTAGATCAGTCTGTTGTAATTGGTAATACAGCATCTGTAATGAAGACAAATACTGCAACAAGTACATCTATTCTTCCAGAAGAAGCAACTAGTGCAGTAGATGGACATGAAACAACTTATAATGAAATATTCAAGTCTTCAACAAGAGATATTGAAATTAAGAATAAGACAATTAAGTATAGTGAAGCAGCAAAGTCTACTTCAATTACAGATTACTATGCATTAGGTACAGTTTCTGATGCTAACTTAAATTATTATGCACCTACATTTGGTATTGAAGAGCATGCTCAGATTTACCAATATACTACATATTCTAAGATAACAGGTTATGGAGATAAGCAAGAATTAAGTGATGCTCAAATCTTAACTAACCATAATAATATGTATTTATATGTTCCATTTACAAATGGTACAGAAGAAATAATATACTTAGTTCAAATCTCATCAACTGGTGAATGGACTAATGTATATCCTGCAACATATGATGGAACTGATGAAGCAATAGGTCAATTTGCATCAGGCGTTACAACTTTAAAAGCAACAACTTATGCTAATAAGGTTGAAGCAGGTACTGCAACTGCAGCTGAAAGAGCATTAATTACAGTTAATGGATATTATGTATCTAATACATCAGGTTCAATTGAATCTAATGCATTATACATGAACTACGTAGGAAGTCCTAAGGAAAACCATTTCTGGTATGTATCTTATGTAGTATTCAGTGAAGCTGCATTACATGGTATTACTGATCAGGGTTGTCAAAGATATTATCATATATCTATAGTTGATGCTACAAACACAATCTATTTTGAAGTAGAATTATATGCTCCAGTAGATTTTGCAAGCGAATTAGCTAACCAAGATTTATATATGACTATATCTGAAAACATCTATGTTGATACAACAAAGACTGCAACACGCCAAATTTCAGGATACTTAGTTGCTAATACAGATGAAGATGGTAATCTAGTTACTGATACTGATCCAAAATCTCATACTTATGGTTTAGTTCTATACACATTAAGAATTAAGCTTCAAACATTACCTAAGGGTTATTTCTATTTCTATATAGATTTACCAAATGGTTACGTTGTAACTGTAACAACAGATATGGCAAACCAATTAGATAAGAGTAGTGATAAGATTGGTTCAGCTGTTGAGACTGGCGCATTCTTACCATTCTCATCTATCATCACTAAGACAGTTGCTTTAGAGTTCATTGTTAAAGAAGGTACAGGAGATGATGCTACTGCATGGGCAGTTACAACATCTGATATCTATACAAGAAAGGCTACTTATCTAGGTACAACACCAGAAGATACTGCTACAAACAATGAATCTGAAGAAACATCAGGTGAATAATTAAATAAATTAGGAGTTGTAAAAATATAAATTTTACAGCTCCTTTTTTGATTCTTTAAAAAAATTCGGTTGGTAGGTAGGTTGTTAGAGTAACCAACCAACTGAAGATTTTAAAGATACATTTTATATAATTATTTTTTACTAGATATTTTTTAGACATTATGCTAAAATTTGGTTGTGTTTTATAAAAAAGGGGGAATATGAGAGATGAAAAAAATATTTATTTCGGCGCTTTTTGTTGCAAGTACAATTGCAATGCTTTCAGGCTGTGGGGCATCAAAAAAGGAAAATAAAAAAATTAATGCTATAACAACAACTACGGTTAATACAACAACTGAAGTTAATACAACAACAGTACCTCAAACTACTAGTGCTACAACAACTACGGTTAATACA
>CACZRY010000077.1 GCA_902783745.1 uncultured Erysipelotrichaceae bacterium | reverse complement strand
TGCAATGTTTACTAAATTATTTCCAATTAATAATGTTACTAAAGTCTTATCAAATTTTTCATATAAATACATTGCTTTCTTAGATCCACTAACCTTATTATCAATCATGAGCTTCAATCTTGATTCACTACATGATGAGAATGCAGTTTCACTCATAGAGAAAAATGCACTAAATAAGATTAAACCAATCATAAGAGCGAACAATGGTACATTAAATGTAGACGCTAAAACAATCGATTGTATGTCCAATTCTATTTACCTTCCAATTTAAATCAAATTTAAAAACCTAGATTAATTAAGCTCTAGAAGAATACTTTCCATCCTTTGTAGAAACGATTAACTTATCGCCCTTATTAACAAACATAGGAACCTTTAAAGTGAATCCTGTTTCTAAAGTTGCATCCTTTTGTGCAGATGTCTTAGTATCACCCTTAACAGCTGGATCACATTCAACAACTTCTAATGTAACCTTATCTGGTAAAGATACACCTAATAATTCTGTTTCATAGAATGTTAAATCAACATCCATACCTTCTAACATGAAATTCTTTTCCCATTCAAGTCTTTCAGCAGGGATTTCCATTTGTTCATAAGTATCCTTATCCATAAATACATATGAATCTGGTTGAGAATAGATATATTGCATTGGTCTCTTTTCAATGAAGCACTTCTTGAATGCTGAATCAGAACCCTTTAATGCAGTTTCAGTAACTGTACCAGTTCTTAAATCCTTCATCTTAACTCTAACATATGCTACCTTGTTTTGTAAAACGTGCATAAATTCAAGGATTTGCATAAGCTTTCCATCATATTCAATTACAACGCCATTTTTTAAATCATTAACATTAATCATCTTAATTTTACCTCTTTCATTTTTTATAAAATCATAACGAAAGTATTATATCATAAACTTATCTCAATTTCAAATATGTGACTAATTATGATAATAACACTATTATTTTCTTAATATATCCTCAATATATTTTAATGCTTCAATATAAGATTGTTCCTTTTTTCCTGCAAAAGTTTTAGTTGAAACACTTCTTATAAAATTAACTTTTCTAAAGTCTTCTCTTGAATCAACTTCTGATAAATGTACCTCAATAATAGGGCCAGAAAACATTTCTAATGCATCATGTATTGCAACACTCGTATGAGTATATGCTGCAGGATTAATAATAATACCATCAATACTAGATAATGATTCTTGTATTTTTGTTACAATATCACCTTCATAATTAGATTGATAAAATCTTAATTCAGTATCATTTGATGCATTCTTTAACATTAGTGAATTAATTTCATCTAAAGTTAAAACTCCATAATGCTCCTTAGGTCTTTTACCTAGCATATTAAGATTTGGACCATTAATAACTAAAATTTTCATTTCTTTAATGCCTCCATTATTTCATCTATAGCTTGATCAATAATAACATTTGAAACCTTTAAATCTAAGAAATATTCATATAATTCTTTTCTTTCATTATATAAATCATATACTGTTTTTTCTTTTAATAAAGGTCTTACAATACTACTCTTTTTTAATCTTTTATCTAGTTCATCTAAAGGTACTTCTAAGAATATACATAATCCATTCATTAATTCCTTATTATGCTTATTCTTAATAACTCCACCACCAGTAGATATAATTACATTATCTAAGCTATGGAATTCATTTAATGTATTTACCTCTAATGCTCTAAAAAAATCTTCACCATATTTTTCGAATATCTCATCTATAAACATGCCCATTTTTTCTTCAATATAATTATCCATATCTATAAATTTATATCCAGTTTTTTGTGCAAGTCTTTTTCCAAGTGTAGATTTACCACATCCAGGCATACCTATTAAATATATTTTCATTTAATCCACCCATCTATATCCTTTATTATTGATTGTATAGTTTCATTAATATCATTTAAATTAACATTATAAAAATGTGTCTTCATTTGATTTCTAAACCAAGTTTCTTGTCTTTTTGCAAGATGTCTTGTGTTCTTTTTAATATTATCAATAACTAAATCTAATGATTCTTCATTTTTAAAATATGATATAAATTCCTTATATCCTATTGCGTGAGGATAAATATTTTTATCATATAAATTCTTAACCTCATCAATTAAGCCTTCATTAATCATTTCATCTACTCTTTTATTAATTCTTTCATAAAGTAAATCTCTTTCCATTGAAAGATAACAAATGAAATAATCATATAAAGCCTCATCCTTCTTATTATAAGAATGTATAGAATTATTAGTCTCTTCTAAAACCTCTAATGCTCTTAATACTCTTTTTCTATTATTTGGATGAATCTTTTCCTTATCTATATTAGGATCACGTTCTAATAATAAATTATATAATTCCATATTATTATATGAATTATATTTTTCTTCTAAAGAAAAATCTCTTTCCTTGGCTTCAAATTCATAATTAAATAATACAGCTTGTGTATATAAACCTGTACCACCACATATTAATTTAATATTGGAATCATTATCAATTATTCTTCTTGCGTCATCCTGAAAATCCTTAACTGAATATTGGCTTCCGGCTTCTTTAATATCAATTAAATAATGCTTAACTCCATCCATTTCTTTTGGTGTTGGTTTTGCAGAACCAATATTTAAATCCTTATATATTGAAACAGAATCAGCATTAATTATTTCTAATCCATAATGCTTTGCAAGTTCTATTGATATTTTTGTTTTACCTACCGCAGTAGGACCTACAACAACTAATACCTTCTTCATTATGATTGAATCCTTTCAAACATTTTTTCTAAATCATCTTCTTTTAATCTAATGATTGTTGGTCTACCATGTGGGCAAGTATATGGATTATCACATTCATTTAATCTTTTAATTAATGAATTAATTTCATCAATATTTAATTGATGATTTGCTTTTATAGATGCCTTACATGAAATTTGTTTACAAATCCAATCTCTATATTTCATAATATCTATAGTATGATTAGATATTAATAATTCTAAAACATCATATAAAACTTGATCAAGCTCATCAATTTTTAACCATAAAGGTATACTTCTTACAATAAAATCTGTATCAGATGCTTGATCTAGCATAAATCCAATTTTAGAGAATTCTTCTAAATTATCTAAAACATATAATGCCTCATTTTTAGTAAATGAAACATAGCTTGGTATTAATAAATCTATTTTTACATTAGAATTATCACTTAATAATTTATAAAAATATTCATAATTAATTCTTTCTGCAGCCGCATGCTGATCAACTAAATAAATAGAATCCTTACCTTGATATATTAAATAAGTACCAAAGACTGTACCTATATATTGCATAATAGGTAATTTTTTATCAATTTCTATATCCTTAGTATCAGGTTCTATAATATTTTTACTTTCATTTAAAATTTCTTTATTTTCTTCTTTTACATCTTCATTTTTATATGAATCAAATGAAGATATAGAATCTAGATTAGATTCATTATCATAATTATTATTTATAATAATATTAGGCTTTATTTCTTCTCTTATAATATTATCATTTAATATCTTTTCTTCATTTTTAGAATATAAATCTATATTATAATCCTTAAATATGTTTTGTTTTTCATATTTAGGCTTTTCTTCAATTTTTCTATTGTAGATTAATATTTCATTAGAAACTAATTGATAAAGCTCATCTTTAAGCTTTCTTGCCATTTCATCCTCATTAGAAATCTTAATGATTGCCTTTGATGGATGAATATTACAATCAATTAATAATGGATCAATTTCAAAATAACAAATACCTACAGGATATTTATTAATTGGTAAGAAATGATTATATGCTTCAGTAATCATATTAGTTAAATTATAATTCTTAACATATCTACCATTAAAAATTAAAGTAATTTCATTTTTAGTACTTCTATAACAAACAGGCTTTATGAATAAAAGCTTACATTTATAACCTTGTCCATTATAATCCTTAGTTATTATATTTTTTGCAGCTTCAATTCCGTATATTTTTAATATTAGTGATTCAAGCTTACCATCACCTATTGTAGATACTATAAGCTTATCATCATTATACATATTGATTCTTAAATTTGGATTTGATAATGCAATTTTATTTACAAAAAATACAATTGAAGATAACTCCTTTTGAGGAGTTTTTAAATGCTTTAATCTTGCAGGAGTATTATAAAATAATTCTTCTACTAATATAGTTGTACCCTTATTAGAATTTGATATATGAGATTCTTGTAATACTCCATTCTTATATCTAACCATATAACCTGAAAGTCCATCAGTAGATGATGTAATTGTCATGTTAGATACAGATGCAATAGAGGCAATTGCTTCACCTCTAAATCCTAATGTTTTTATTCTAAATAAGTCATATTCATTTTTAATTTTAGATGTTGCGTGAGGTAAGAAGCATTTTTCTACATCTTCTTTATCCATTCCATCTCCATCATCTATAAATTTTATAGAATCAAGACCTGAATTCTTTAAATAAATAGTTATATTTTTTGAGTTTGCATCAATAGAATTCTCAATTAATTCTTTAATAATAGATTGAGGACCTTCAACAACCTCTCCTGCGGCAATCATATTCGCAAGATGTGGAGACATTACATTTATTTTACTCATAAATTACATCTCCTTTAATTCAAATATAAGCTTTAATGCATCCATAGGTGATAGCTTATTTGGATCTATTTCAGATAATCTATCCTTAAGCTTTGATTCAACTATATCTTCTTTTACTGAATCATCTTCTTCATACTCAGTAAAATTAAATAAATCAAGCTTAACACCATTATGAGATGCCTTATCTTTTTCTAATGCATCTAAAATATCCTTACTTCTTTTAATTAATGATTTTGGTAATCCTGCTAAAGATGCAACATTAATACCATATGATTTATCAGTTGGGCCATCAATAACCTTATGTAAGAATCTAACCTTACCATTATCCTCTTCAGCCTCAACATGTACATTTTTTAATCTCTTAAGCTTACCTTCTAACTGTGTAAGTTCATGGTAATGTGTTGAAAATAGACAAACACATCCAATTTTTTCATGGATATATTCTAAAATTGATTGAGCTAAAGCCATACCATCAAATGTTGCAGTACCTCTACCTATTTCATCAAATAACAATAAAGATTTTGAAGTTGCATTTGCTATTGCATAATTTGCTTCAACCATTTCAACCATAAATGTAGATTGACCAGAAACCAAATCATCTGATGCACCAATACGTGTAAATATTGAATCAAAAATCATTAAATCAGCTGTTTTTGCAGGTACAAATGAACCCATTTGTGCAAGAATAACAATTAAGGCAATCATTTTCATATAGCTTGACTTACCACTCATATTAGGACCTGTTATAAGCATCATATTATATTTATTTATATAACAATCATTTACTATATAATGTCCTTTTTGAATAGTTTCTAATACTGGATGTCT
>CACZRY010000076.1 GCA_902783745.1 uncultured Erysipelotrichaceae bacterium | reverse complement strand
GTCAATTTTATTTTTTGAATAAAAATTGATATTAATATTATATTCTAACTTGAATTCTTTTTAAATATAATTATTTGCACATTATTGATAAGTGAGTTCAAAAATATGTTATTTTTTAAAATATTCATCTGACATTGATGAATAATGCTTATTAAAAGTTACTTCATTACAAAAATGCTCGCAATTATTATCCTTTAAATCATATCCCTTTTCACCAAGTCTTCCTCTTGCAAGTTCAACAATTTTTTTAGGCTTATTTCTTTTAATATTATCGATAAATGAATATATAGAAACTTCTAGATGACCACCATCTAAAAACTCTGAAACACTTACCTCTTTTACCATAACTTCATCTTTTGACGCACTTAAAACATCTCGTTTAGAGCCAAATTCAATTACTCTATCATCACCAACATAAATGCCATAATGATAGTATTTATCTCTAATTAAAACTCTTATTATATCTCCTTCTTTAGGATCACGTACATCAAATTTCATCATTATCACCTAGCTTAAATAAATCATCATGAATATTTTCCATTAAAAGTTTTAAATTCTTAGAATTAAGCTTTTTACCATCATTATCAAGTACACTATATTTTTTACCTAAATATATATAATTCTTCTTGCCTTCAATCTTAGATAAAATTGTATATATAGGTGCGGCTGCACGTGATGCAACTAAAGATGCACCTGCTTTAAATCCGCTTATATTTTCTTTATCTATATGTCCTGATGCGAATACAACAACTAAATTACCAGCTTTAACTATATCTGCTGCTAAATCTATTGCTTCCTTATCATAAATATTTCTATCTATTCTTATACAGCCAAGCTGTCTTAGCATATAGCTTCTAAATTTATGACCATCAAAAACAACTTCTGCAGTAAGAATATAAACTCTTCTTCTTGGGAATATTTTATACATCATTAAAGGATCTTTAAATGATTGGTGGTTCATTACAACAACTCCACCACCCTTAACATGTCTTAATTCTTTATTTCCTCTAAATTTTAAATGAAAGAATAAAGATATGGTTTTTGCAATAAATCTTCCTAAATCCTTTAAGAAATACTTTGGATGAAATTTATGTCCATATTTATCTAAGATAATATTTTCATGACATAATTTCTCTAAGTCTTGCATTTTATCTGTTACTATTTTATTTAATTCAATTAATTCTTCTTTTGTTGGATTAACTGAACTACAATAATCTCTTAAATTAATTTCTTTACCTATAACAATATGAGTACGCTTAAATATACCATAATCCCCATTCATATATATTGGTGTTATAGGAGTATTACTTCTTAACGCAATAAGTAAATATGTTGGATGGAAATACATAAGCTTTTTCTTTTGTACTTCAACCCTACCCTCAGGATAAACTATAAGCATTTTCTTTTTTTCTAAAAGTTCACATGATTTATTAATAAAAGAAAAATCATAATTTCTTCTATCAACCTTAATACCACCCATTACCTTAGTAAAAAATGATACAAAGAATCCATGTTGGAATACAAGCTCACTCATTAAACAAAATATTCTTCTAAAATGAAATAAGAATATTGTAACCATATAATCAATTAATGATGTATGGTTTGATACAATAAATGCCTTACCACGCTTAAATCTATTACTAGATTTCTTATCTTCATAATATACTCTTTTCTTAAAGAATATTAATTGTGCTGGAAAAGCCATTATGTATCCTAAAATAAATAGGATTATCATTTTCTTAATGTCTCCTCTAAAACTTTAGCAATATCTATAGGCTTATGCATTGAATCATTTTCAAAAGGTATAGAAACATTATATTCATCATTAATACTAGCTATTAAAGAGAAATAATCTAGTGATGTACCACCTAAATCAAAGAAGAAATCTGATTCATCATTAATAGTGTCTAATTCTATACCTAAATTATTAGATATTAATTCTTTTATTCTATTTAATATAACACTATTAACCTTAATATCTTCTTGATGAGTTTTAATTATATCCTCAAATGAATATAACATAACCTCATTTGAATTAAGCTTTCTCTTTAAATATTCTCTTGATACCTTTATTGCAGTTTTTGCCATTATTTCATCATATGTAAAATAAACATTAGAAACTCTAAATGAAATATTAAGCTTATTGTTAATATTATTTATTTTATTATAAATATCTTCTATTACACTATTTGGTAAATAATTATCAATAGATACAATAAGTGAAAGCTTACCATCATATGAAATTACAGATATAGCCTTAGCTTTATCAATCACAAATTCCTTTTCTATAACATCAGGATTAACATTTTCACCATTTTCTAATATTATTAAATCATCTAATCTACCATCAATATAATATCTATTATCTTTATCAGCATGACAGATATCTTTAGTATTAAACCATTCTTCACACTCAATTATTTTACCATTAACCATTATCTTATGAGATATTGAATCACCTTTTACATATAAAGTATTATTTTCTATCTTATATGTAATAGATTTAAATGGTTTACCAATAGAATTCTTAATCCTATCATAAGAATCTCCAAGCTCAACAGATGTAATACCAATTTCAGTCATACCATATCCGTTATATAAAGGATAACCTATAGAATTAAATAATCTTAAAGTTTCATCATTTATATATGCACCACCAGAAATCATAAATTGTACTGACTTACCAAAAAGTTTATCAGTTACCTGATGCATAATCTTTTTTGATTTATCTATACCATAATTAGGGAAGATATGCTGTAGCTTAAGACATAGCTTTTGACCCTTATGGAATTTATTGATAGTCTTTTCATCCATCTTCTTAAGCTCATTCTTTAGTCCCTTTTCTACCATATTCCAGAATAAAGGTACTGCAAAAATATGAGTAACCTCATGTCTTCTTATAGTATATAGGATTGTATCTTTAGAATAATCATTTAAAAATACAATTGTACGTCCAAAGTATGAAAACCAAAAGAATGTCGCAACAAGTCCAAATATATGGTAAAGTGGTAAGAATGCAAGCTGTTTTAAAGAATTCTTATAATGCTTTTTAACTTGCTTATTTTCTTTTAAAACATCCTTACAGTTAAGTATTTGTGCTGAAAGCTCAGCTCCTGTAAAAAATACTATTTTTTCATTCATTGATGTTGCAGATGTTGATAAGGCAATCTCATCTGATGGATTAAACTTATAATCACTTGCACATTCTAAATCTAATTCCTTAATGTCAATAAAAGTATATCCATCATATATTTTATTATCACCAATAATATATTTAATATTTAAGGTATTAAGTAAATTTGAAACAAGCTTTTCTGGATGTCTTAAATTAACTAAATAAGGCTTATTTCCACTCATTATTATCGCAAACATTGAGATAATAAACTCTTTCTTATTATCCATAGCTAAACCAATATATTGATCTTTTAAATCGCTATATTTTTGGTTAATAGAATAAGCCATATTAATTATTGAATTATATACCTCACCAAATGTATGCTTATAAATTTTATAACCATCATTATCCTCAGAAAAAATCCAATCCTTATTTAAAAACATTCCGTTAATAATATCTATAAATCTTTTATTTGATGATTCTAAATAATTAACTCTTTCATTTACTATTTTATCAACATTAACCTTAGGCATTTTTAATCTCCTTATCATTTAAATAAAGCACTACATTATAATTCTTTTTATAAATTGTAATATAAGTTTTATCTATCTTATACCAAAAATAATCATTTAATTCTTTTTTGGTATTTAAGCTTTCTTTTGTAATACCAGTACCTAAATATTTAGAATAAGCTTCTTCTATTGTCCATTTTAATACTGGATCAATATCCTCATCATATTCTATATTAGATAAATATTTAGATAAATTATCATATCTTTTACCATATACCTCTTCTTCTATATCAATACCATTTGATACATTAGAAATACTAAATCCATAGTATTTCTTTGAATCAGATGTAGATATATATAAATTATCTAATTTGGGTATTCCATTTATATATTTAAAAGAATTAGTATCATAGCCTAATTCTTTTACTTTTTTTAATAATCTATTATATTTTGTAAGTTTGATATTTCTTTTGCTTATGTCTTTATATTTATTGATATTAGATAATAAAGAATCGGGTAAGCTTATATCATTATCTAATGAATCATTACTATATACATAAACATATATTATATTATCTTTTAGCATACACCAATCATTAATACATATTTTTGATCTTTAGTATCTATAACAACACCATCCGCACCAAATTCATCAGATATTTTATCTAAGATATCATATGGGTCAATATCTAATGATTTTCCTGTAAACATAGATACTTGTGATAAATCATCAGTAACTAATGAAATAGATTTTAAAACAAGATCTATCAAATCCTTTGATGCAGCAATTATCTTACCCTTATTAATTGCGATAAAATCACCATTTAAGACATTTACTGAATTAATATTAGAATCCTTAGATGCCTTTGTGAAAAGGATTGCGTTTGTAGCATCCATACCTTCATTTAAAAGCTTTGATACTCTAGCTGCATCTAGTGTATCATAATCTTCAAGCATTAATGATTCTAATGCGAAATATCCTTCAACCATATTTGTTGTTTTGATTATTTCAATATTTTTATCAATTAAAGTCTTTGCTTGTTCAATCGCAAGTACAACATTTTTATCATTTGATAAAACGAAATATTTGCTAGCATTTATAGAATTAATTGCGTTAATAAAATCATTAGTTGATGTTTCATTCATCATTAATGTTTTATCAGCATGGATATTCTTTAAAATTTCATCCTCTTCTTCTGATTCTATAGTAGATATTATTGCAAATTTCTTATTTGGTTTAATTGTCATAACCTCATTATGCTGAATATTCATATTTTCACTCTTTATAGTTATGAATTCACCATATTCTTGTGCTTTATTAAATACAACACCAGGTGTCTTTGTATGAACATGTACTTTAACAATTAAATCATCTTGTATTGCAACAATAGAATCACCTAATGTATTTAAGAATTTAATAAATTCATCTAAATTAAATTCTTTATTTTTTAATTTAGGCTGAAGTTGTAATATAAATTCAGTACAATAACCATAAGTTAATATAGTATTTTCATCAAATAAATTTGTAGTATCTATTTTATTTTCTTTAAAATTATTAGCTTTTACTAATGACTTTTTAGAAACCTCACCATTATATCTTTTTATAACTTCATCATCAAGATATTTCTTCATACCTTCATAAATATATATTAATCCAGCTCCACCTGAATCAACAACTCCTGCTTCCTTTAATACATGAAGTAGGTTTGGAGTATTATCTAGAGCAATTTTCATTTGGAATAATAGTTTCATAATTAAAGAATTAATTGATGTATTTGCATCAATATCATTTTTAATCATTCTTACTCCTTCTCTTGCAACAGTAAGAATAGTACCTTCTGCAGGATTAATTACTGCCTTATATGCAGTTTTATATCCCATTTCTATTGCGTTGCATAAATCTAATGCAGAAGCTTCATTAAATGTTTTTAAATATAATGCTTGTCCTTTAAATAATTGAGATAAAATTACACCTGAATTACCTCTAGCATTCAATAGCATTCCTTTTGACAATGACTGCATAAATTCACCAAGGTTATCTGTATCCTTTGATTGCATAAGTCCACCCTCAAGTGTGTTAAGCATATTTGTACCTGTATCTCCATCAGGTACTGGGAATACGTTTAATTCATTAACCTCTGATTCATGCTGACTTAAATTATTTGCGCCAGAAACTAACATTTCTTTAAAATTTTTACCATTAATTTTCAAAATATTCATACTATAAACTCCTAAAAAATCAGTAAAAATTATACCAAAATTTATATACTTTGTAAATAAAGAGGGTATCTTTAAGTCTTTTATGTAGACTAATTTCAAAAAAAATGATAAAATGCTTGTGTATTATTTTTTAAATTAAGGAGATATAAATTATGAACAAGTTTGCAATTTATGCTGATGCGTGCTGTGATTTATCACAAGAAATTAGAGATAAATACGACATCATCTATGTAAAAGGACATGTAACTTTCCCTGATGGTAGTCAAAAGGAAGGTGTTTGTAGCTGGGATGGTTTCGATAAGGATGCATTCTATAAGGATTTACGTAAGAATCCAAATGGTTATTCTACCGCACCTGCATCACCTGAAGAATACAAGGAAGCTTTTGAGGTTGCATTAAAGAATGGTCAAGATATTCTTGCAATTTCTATTTCTACTGCATTATCTGGTACATATAACTTCATGAACCAAGCTAAGGCTGAATTAGAAAAAGAATATCCTGATAGAAAAATTCTTATTGTAGATTCATTAAGATTCTCAACTGGATTTGGTCTAATTTGTGTTAAGGCTTCATTATTAAGAAGCGAAGGAATGTCAATTGATGAAGTTTATGGCTATGTTGAAGCTAATAAATATAATTATCATCAATGTGGATTCTTAGATGATTTATCATTCGTTGCTGCAAAGGGTAGAATTTCTAAAGCAAAGGCTTTTATGGGCCAACTAGTTGGTATTAAGCCATTTGGTGAATTCGACAAGAACGGTCTTACTACTGTTTTAGGACAAGTTAAGGGTGATAAGGCTGCAATCAAAGGATTTATTGAATACATTAAAGCAACAATCGAAAATCCTGAAGAACAAATCATCTTCGTTGCAACAACAAATCGTATGAAACAAGCTTTAGCATTTAAAGAAGCAATTGAAGCTGAAATTAAACCAAAGGAAGTTGTTATCGCAGAAGTATATATTCAAGATGCTGTAAATGTAGGACCTGGTTTAATGTGTGCTTACTATTATGGTAAGAGAATCACTGATGATTTAGCATACGAAAGAAATCTAGTTCAAGAAATCATAAAGAAGTTATAATATTAAAAATGCCTAAGTTAATTAGGCATTTTATTTTTTTATAAATATTATCTAATTTTTAAGAAATCCTTTAATTCCTTATAAACCTTATCAAAATCCTGATAACAAGACATTGCATGTATTGCATTAGTTTTAAATACTCTTTTATCAAATGTATTATCACTATTATAACTCTCTAATGTCATACCCTTAGGTATAAATGTATCATTTTCTCCATAAAAATATAATGTTCTAACATTATTATTTTTCATGATTTCAGTTTTAGGATTAATATTTAAGCTAAACCCATGCATTTTCGCAAGTAATGATAACATTGGCATATTAAGCTTTAATAGATTTTTAAATGGGTTCTTCTTCCCCATTTTCTTTACTAATTGATATTCAATCATTTTCTTAGTATCAGAATATCCACAATCCATTATCGCATTCTTAACATGTGGATCTCTATTTAATCCTAAGAACTCCTGAATAATAGATGCCCCCATAGATACACCATATAATGTTATTTCTTCTGCGTGATGATATTTATTAATATATTCAACCCATAAAGCTAAATCAAATCTTTCTTTATCACCAAATGTTATATATTTACCACCTGATTTATTAGATGCTCTATTCATTATAAAAAGTAGATTATATCCTTTTTTATATAATTCATATCCTGGTATTTGAAAATTATTTTCTGGTGTTGCATGATATCCATGGACAAAAATTATTGTTTTTTTACTATTATTATTATAGTAGTTAGCATAAAGATCTAACTTATCCATAGATTTAATATTTAATGTAGTATATGATAATTCCTTAATCTTTTTATCATATTCATAAACAATATTAGAAACATCCTTATACTGTGTTTTAGATAAATCTAGGGTTGTAAGTGGTATACAAGGCTTTCTTTTGAATATAATATCAAACAAGATTAAAGAAAATAATATGTATAAAAATAAAATTACTGCAATAACAATAAGGGTAATAATTAAAACTATCATATAAATTCCTTCCAAAACTTTAATGATATTATATTAAAAAGATTAATTGATGTCAAAATTTATATAATAAATTTAAGTTTTAATAGGAAAAATAATAAAAATATTATATAATATTGATAGCGTTTTTGTTTAAGAGGTTTATATATGTTAGTCAAAAAGGAAAAAGATAATAATACTAATAGCACAAGAACAATAAAAGACATGGGTCTTGCAAGCTTAAAATTTGCAAAAACTATGTTTCAAACATATAGTAGAGCATTCGATTTCTTACTAGTTGTATTATTCATAATGACAGTAATATTAGTATGGATACCAAATTCACATGATACATTCTATAATTGCAATACCGATGATATTGTTCAATATTATCCATATGTTTCAAATTTCTTTAATAGAATAAAAGCTGGTGAGCTTTCATTCTATGATGTAACACTATATGGAGGTGCATCTTATTT
>CACZRY010000075.1 GCA_902783745.1 uncultured Erysipelotrichaceae bacterium | reverse complement strand
ATGCAGGTTTAGTTGATTCAAAGATTCAAATATTCTTAATCATTCTAATTATTCTTACATCATTTAGTGTACCTTTAATTCTAAAAGCTTCTTACAAAAAGGAAATAGAACAAGATGCTTCTTCTCACATTGTAAACTTAGGTGGTGTTACGCCATCAGCTAAGCTTCAAATGGCATATATTGATAGAGAAGAATCTATAGAGAATTTAATGGATTATAGTGAAGGTGATTATGATAACGCACCTGAAGTATCAGAAACATCATCCTACGATGATGAATATCCAGACGATATATATTAAAAAAGGGCTTAGCTTAAGCCCTTTTCTTTTTACAAATAATATTTTATTGTATCATATATCCAATATCTAAATTTAACATTTGAATACTTCTTCTCATATTCTTTTAATCTTAAATAGTGCTTCATTCCATCAGATACATCATGCCAAATATCTATATAAATATAATCATATTTAGATAAATCATTAGATGAAAAATAATCATATACATCACTATTTATAATATTAATCTTAGATTTGTATTCAAATTGGTCTAATATTTCATTTTTAAATAAAGATATTATATCTTTATCAATTTCTATTATATCAATAGATAAAACATCATTTTTCAAATGAGACATATAAGGGAAATATCCTAACCCTAAGCCTACTACTAATATATTACCAAAAGAATTATTGATATCTTCTTCCATTGTATTTACTTCATTTGGAGTTATAGACATCCATAATCTATCATTTTGATATACACTAGGATATCTAAATGGTTTATTAAAATATCCTAAATGTGGATAAATTTCATCATCTATTTTAAAGAAATTATCAGATACAAATAATTCATATGGATCATACTTAGTATATTTAAATTGCCATGAATTACATCTTTTAGTATTAAATTTAATATTTTTATAATATGGATTACATAAATATTTATTAATATCTTCTTTAAATAAAATCTTAGTATAATCAAATTTATAATCTAGATATAAATCTAATAATAATTTTATTGCATAATCCTCACTACATCCACTTTTTAATACCTTATTAACCTGATTAATTGTTATAGATTTAGGATTATCATTTAAAAATTCACTTATTTTTTCTAATAATATATTATCCAAAATAACACCTACTACTTAAACTTCTTTTGCTTCTTATTACCACTAGATTCATATATTTCTTCTCTTAGCATTTCAATATCTGCCTTGGGAATATATCTTAATTTATTTTCTTTATATTTATTTGTATTTTCTTTTATTTTATCTTTATTAATATTTTTATCATCCATTATTCATCTAATGCAACTTTCTTAAAATCATCTACTACTTCTTTAAATACTTCAATAATATCTGGATCAAAGTGAGTACCTGCATCCCCGATAATAATACTTACTGCCTTATCTATTGGCATTGGTTGTTTATAAACTCTTTTTGCGACTAACGCATCAAAAACATCCGCAACAGCCATTATTCTTCCTGCAAGAGGAATCTCTTCTCCTTTAATACCATATGGATAGCCTAATCCATTCCATTTTTCATGGTGTGATATTGCAACATCATATGCAGTATTTAAAAAGCTCTTATCATCAAATTCAGCAAGTATCTTTTTAATTATTTCTCCACCCTTAACAGTATGAATTTTCATCTTATCATATTCTTCATCTGTTAATTTACCTGGCTTACATAATATTAAATCACTTACTGCAATTTTACCTATATCATGTAATGGTGCTGAATTAATAATATCCTCTTGTAGCTTTGGTGTTAAGATATCCTTATATTTATCCATATCCTTCATTTTATTTACTAAAATAGAAACATAAATCTTTGTTCTTTTGATATGCTCACCAGTTTCAATATCTCTTGATTCAATAATATCAGCTAAATGCTCAATAACTGCATTTTGCATATTAACCTTAGATACATTTTCTTTTTGTACCTCATCAGATAATTTAATTTGTAAAGATATCATATCATCATATCTTCTAGATATCATAATAGATATAACATCAATCATTAAAACACATAAAAGCTTAGTTAAGATATGATGATATAATATTTCAAATGATCTTACACTTAAGAATAAATCAAGTCTAGCTTGAAAGTTTTCTGCTTCAGCCTTAGTTAAGGGCTTTAAAAGATTAGCATCATATTCACCAAATAAAAATGAACCATATGTAGTTAATATAACTAATATTAAAGATATAACAATTGTAATAATAGATAAGAATTTATCATTCTTATATTGTACACTTATAAGTGTAGGTATAACTAATAATAATGTTGCATGAAATGAAAATAAAATAATCATACTACATATATTTTCATAAGTTATAACTAAAATAATCCATTTTAGAAATGGCATTTCTAAAACTGAATTTTCTCTTTTTAAGATTTTATCATGTATTAGATATATCATAAATGGCGCGATACCAAATATTATAACCTCACCCATACAAAATCTTGCGTTATCAAGGTCAGTTGGAAATATTCTTAATTCTATAAAAATTAACGCAATAACTGCAAGTATTGCCATTATTAAAAGACAATACATATTAAAAAAATTAGCTTTTTTTAATGAATATTTAAAAATATAATTCTTATCCACTATCTCAACTCCAAAAAAAATGTAAAACTACTTATTTATTATATAATATATTTTAAAAAATTACAAAAAAACAATATTTTTCTTTAATAAATATATTTATTATAATATAATAGCTTTGGCAGGTATTATGTTATGAGTTTGTTAGTAATTTCAGATGCGCCATTCTCACTTGCGCATATAATTTATTTAATAATAAATTTAATATGGTTTATTTTAGGTACCATATTAATTAAAAAATACGTTAAAAATCAAAAGACTTTAGATTTGATAATTAGAATATCTGGTTTACTTCTTTTAATATGTGTATCTACAATGAGAATTGGAGAAACAATTCATTTTATGAATAAAGAACCAGGAGTATACCATTGGTATTCTGTATTACCTAATTCATTTTGTTCTTTTGCAAGCTTCTTTTTAGGAATATTTTCTATATTCTATAAAAAAGATAATATAGTATTTCATTTCTTAATATATATTGCATTAATAGGTGGACTTATTGCAACAGTATTCCCTGAATATTTAGGGGAGGATGGTTTCTTTTCTTTAGTTGGTATTACTGCATTATTGCATCACTCACTATCAATATGGATTTGTATTATATTATTAGTTAATAAGCAAATTACACCTGAATACAAAAAGATATTTGCGTTTATTATTGGTTTTGGTATAATGCTTTTACTTGGTGCGTTTGAATTATTTGTATTAAAATATCCTACATCTATGAATCTAGATAAGCCTTTATCTCGTGCTGCAGGTATTATATCATCATGGTATTTTATATACCTTGGCTCAACCCTATTAACTTTACTGTTTATATTTATTTTAAGAAAAATATATAAATTACCTAATAAAGATGAAATAAAGCCTCTAGAATAATCTAAAGGCTTTTTAAATGCTTATTTTTTAATAAAATTAACATTTTTTAAATTAATATCATGTGCATTATTAATATATGAATCTTTATCACATACTAATGTAGAATCAGATATATTAATATTATAT
>CACZRY010000074.1 GCA_902783745.1 uncultured Erysipelotrichaceae bacterium | reverse complement strand
CTCATTTTATTGTAACCATAAAGAAATAATTATATTTTTTGTACATTACTAATGTGTTATCTTATAAGCGGTAATTAATTCTCCACCGATAATACTATCATCAAAATTATCAAATGGCTCAGTTTCCTTTGAATCATTATAAAGATTATAAACTTCAATAGTCTTTTTCCCATTATTTTTTACAACTCTTGCCGCAACATAATGTGCACCTTTCCATGGTGCTCCATTCCATGCACATACTAAAAACATATCTCCAACATTCGCATTAGAAATGCCACTTTGTAATGCTTTATAAGTATAATATCTTAGTACCATTTTTAATTGTCTACTAAATTGGCACCACTTCATAGAAAAAGACTCAAGAAAATTTATTAAAAATTCTTGAATCTTTTAAAATTACTTTCTTTTCTTCTTTTTTACAAATGAATCTAAATCATATATATTATTTAATTCTTCAATATTACCATTATCGAAATAATCTCTTACATGAACATATACTTCAGGATCTTCTTGTCCACTCATACTCTTAATCGCAATATATACTTGTAATGCTGCATCCTCATCAATTGTTAATTGATCAGTAAGCTGATCTCTTTTAACTGTTGCCTCTTGGAATTCCTTTGGTTTTTCATAAGAACCTGAAAATAATGTTAAGAAGCGTTGTGCCATCTTCTTACATTCGATATTTAATCTATTTCTTTCATTAACACTTTCTTCAAGGTTTCTAAAATTACGGAAGAATGGAATATTAAATGGTTTAACATATCCTTCTTCATCATTAACCTTAATCATTTCTTGGTTAAATTCAAGTTTCATCTTAGGTACTGCTAGTTTCTTTATTTGATATAAAATATCCATTTTAATTTCATCTAATGTATCATATGTATCATAAATAATCATACTATCAGCAAGATTTCTTTTAACTAAATCTATTGATTCTAAAGTAGATCTTGAATTACGGAAGAATGGTCTTATTATTTTACCTGTTTCTTCGCTTTTTCTTAACGCAAATTCAATTATATCTCTTGTTTCATCAGATGCTGAATTATTTAAAGTGATTAGTGTATATAATGAATTTTCTAATATCTCATCATAATTTGCGACATTCTTATTAGGATCAAATGTTACAAATTCAAATTGTAAATCATTTTTGAAAAAATAACCACTAATTTTATAAATAAATGAATCTAAGTCTAACATTTCATCATGTAATATTTTTTCATTTTCTGTTATGTAAAAAATAGTTTGCTTCATAATAACACTCCTAAAACAATATATGCTTATTATAATATATTTAGGTAAAAAATACAAATAGGGCCATTTGTATTAAAAAACACCCCAAAGTATTTATTATTTCATATAATACTTTTAGGGCATTTATCTTTTTATAGAATGTGTAGCTTAATAGTATCAGTAATTGCACATCCTACACCTGATGCAGATGTAATAATTACTTTATCACCCTTTGAAACAATTCCTGTTTCTAAGGCTTTTTCTATTGCATATTTAAATAATTCTTCAACAGAATCCTTCTTCTCTGCATATACAGGGAATACATTCCATGCAAGATTTAATTGACGGCATGCCTTCTCATTTACTGTAATTGCGATAATAGGACAATCAGGTCTATATGAAGATAGCTTAAATCCTGTCTGACCATGATTTGTTACACAAATAATTGCTTTCGCATTTGTTTGGTATGCAGCAGTAACTGCAGCATTACAAATAACTGATAAGAAATCATTACCTAAATTTAAGTTGTTCTCCTTAAATGCTTTTCTATAGTTAATGTTTTGTTCAGTATATACTGCAATATCCTTCATTGCAGTAACAGATTCAAGTGGGTATTTACCAGCTGCAGATTCACCTGATAACATTATTGCAGTTGTTCTATCATATATTGCGTTTGCAACATCTGATACTTCAGCACGTGTAGGACGTGGGTTTTGTTGCATAGAATCTAACATTTGTGTTGCTGTTACAACAAGCTTACCAGAATAATAACACTTTGTAATTAATTCCTTTTGAATCTTAGGTAACATCTTGAATGGTACTTCAACACCCATATCACCTCTTGCAACCATAATACCATCAGAAACCTTAATGATTTCATCCATCTTTTCGATTCCTTCAGTATTTTCAATCTTAGAAATAATACGGATTTTTCCTGATGTATCATACTCATCTAATAATTTTCTAATTTCTAATACATCTTCAGGTCTTCTTACAAATGATGCTGCAATATAATCAACACATTCTTGAATACCAAAAATCAAATCCTTCTTATCTTGTTCTGATAAGAATGGCATATCAACAATTACATTAGGTATATTAATTGATTTTCTATTTGATAATGGTGCGTTATTTAAAACCTCACAAATAACATTAGTACCACTAATTTCTCTAACCTCAAATGATACTTTACCATCATCAGCTAAAATCTTAACACCAGGCTTAACATTTTTTGCTAAATTAGGGAATGTTAAACCAACATGGTTCTCATCTCCTAAATCATTTATATCATTAGTAAAAGTAAATGTTTGTCCTTTAGTTAGTTCAACCTTATCCCCTTTAAATAAGCCAACTCTAATTTCAGGTCCCCTAGTATCTAGTAAAATAGGAAGTGGTACTCCTAATTCATTTCTTATCTTTTTAATTCTATCCATTCTTATTTTATGGTCTTCATGTGTTCCATGTGAAAAGTTTAATCTACAGCAATCAAGTCCATTTTTAATCATTTCCTTTAATAGCTTTTCATCATCGCATGCAGGTCCCATAGTACATATAATCTTTGTCTTTCTCATATATCTATACTCCTTTGTCACTATATATTTTATCATAAAAATATATTGATGAATAACATTAAAGAAAAAATTAGTAATTTTATTAAAGTAGAAAAGACACCAAAAGGCCGCTTTCTTTTGGTGTCTTTCTACTTTTAAATTCTATTCGAGGAGAATGAAATTTTATAATTAATCGAAATATTCGATAATTACATAACAAATATATATACCCTTATTTGAAGAACCAATATAATAAGTTCCTGAATCAGATATTTCTAAAGTTGTTACTGTTAATGAAGTACCTGCAGCACATGAACCAACTACCTTTGATTTATCTGTAGATTTAACAATAGATAAAGTTCTCTCATCGCTACCAGATGACTTTGCAACAACTGTAAGTGTTGCGTTAGCTTCAAGATTAACTGTTAAATATCTTGCTGTACCGAATGATGCAGATCCTCCAAGTGATAAGAATTTAGTAGGTGAATATGTTTCATTTCCATAATTAAATGAACCACTTCCTGAAGCAACCTTAATATCTTTATCAGTTGTTGCAACAACACCAAATGTATCATCTAATTGTGTTGTAGATGTAAAAGATGTTTCAGTAATTGAGGCAAAATCTGATTCTATTACTTTAGTTGGAGTTGGGCGTAGTGATAATTCAATTTCAGATATCTTTTCTAATACATCTTGTAATTTTGAATAATTAGTAACACTAGGTCTTACATCTATATTTAATGAATTATATTCTTGCTTTGCAGCTTCTGCTTTTTCTTTTACTTCTAAATAATTAGTTTCATTAATATTAGATACTTCTTCTAATGCTTCAATCATACTAACACAACTATCTGCAGTTTTATAAACTCTATTTGGATTAGTTGGGTTTATCTTATCTAATAATCCCTCAATTTTTGAAGCACTAGATTTTGGTAATAAATTTGATGGATCAACATATTCTTCTGGGGTTAATTCAATCTTAGATGTGAAGTTAACGTATTCGCCATTAAATGCTAATTCATCCTTTAATTCTAATAAGCTTTCTGCAACCATTGCAGCTTCAATATAAGCACCATACTTATTGTAATGTGTAGCCTCAATACCAGTGCAACCTAAAGATGCATTGTTATAAGCTGCATCATAAGTTTCTGGCCAAGTTCCTACTAAATCATTTGGCTTTAATGCCATTAAAGAGCCAGCATATGTATTTGTTGCAATCTCAAGCATATTTTTAGTATCATCAAATAAATCTATAAGAAGACATTCTTCTTCACTTGCAAGCTGTCTTACTGCCTTTACATAAGCGAAATCTTCACCATGTAATCCAGCACCACTCTTTAATGTTCCATCAGCATTAAATGAAACTCTTGCCACAGGAGTAACAAGTATAGGTGTTGCACCTTTACTTCTTGCAAAATCAATATATTGCTTTAAATACCATTTATATGTACCATCACCATATTGATAATATGTATCTCCATATTTACCAATTTCAGTTAATGCACTATTCTCTTCTGATGCTGATGCATAATCTGTATAAGATGAAGGAAGAGTTGATGTTGATACCTTTGTTGCAGGTGTTACAGGGTAAATACCATTTGCATCAGGTTCTCCTAAAGGTACTGCTCTATTGTATAATGTTGAATAATTCTTTGTTTTATCAACATAATACTTTGTATCATCATCATTATGACCAAATTGGATTAATAAGAAATCTCCTTCTTTAATTACATCACCAATTGAATTTCCATCATTTTCAGTAAATTTGTAATTACAGCCTTCAATATCATATAATCTACCTTCATTAATAAATGAACGGCTACTTCTTCCGCCTTGAGCGGCATTCTTTACTGTAATAGAGTCATCTAAATATTTATCTAAATATTGTCCCCAGCCACCAATAAATTGGTTGTCATTATATGTTTTTACAGTTGAATCTCCTGCAAGATAAATTGTAGGTGAAGCATCTGTAACATGTTCAGATGTTGTAGTTTGTGTAGTAGTATTTATTGTTGTAGTTGGTGCTACTGTTGTCGTGTTTGCAGTAGTTGTATTTACTGTTGTTGTATTTACTGTTGTAGTTGTATCTACTGTTGTTGTGTTTGCAGTAGTTGTATTTACTGTTGTAGTTGGTGCTACTGTTGTTGTATTTGCAGTAGTTGTATTTACTGTTGTAGTTGGTGCTACTGTTGTTGTATTTGCAGTAGTTGTATCTACTGTTGAAGTATTATTATTTGTTGTTGTGTTAATATTTGATGTATTATCGTTACTTGTAGTTGAAGTGTTATTTTTGCTATTGCATCCTGCAAGAGCTAATAATGCAGTAACTGATAAAGCTGATGTAAAAAATATTTTTTTGAATTTCATATTATGCCTCCTAAAACGTTTTCTAATGCTATTATAAACATTAAAAAATTCGTTTTTAAGAGATTATAGAGACATAATAAAACGATTTTTGTCACATTTTCGAATGTTTGTGGTAAAATTAAATCAGGTGATAATTATGGATAGTTTTAATGATACAATTAAATTTATGATGGCAAAAATAATGTTTACCTTAAGAGATTTTAGGTTTCAAATTATGGATAAGGCATATCCTGCGCATTATCATGGAGAAAATACATTAGAAATACATTATGTAAAAAAAGGTAGTGGAAAAGTAATACTTGATGGAAAAGAGTTTAATGTTTCTGATAATTGGTTTTATGTAGTGCCTCCATTTGTATCTCATACACAAATACCTGATAAAGACAATCCAATGCATAAATATTCAATATATCTTTTAGTTGATGATCATACAGGATTTAAAAACTATCTGCCTCTTCTAAAGCAAGTATTTGTTGCAGAAGATAAATATAATGCATATAAATTATTTGATAAAATTTTATTTGAATTTAAAAACGAAATGTTTGGATACAATGAAGTTGTAGTTTCTTGCTTCAAATCCATTATTATATATTTAATGAGAGATGTTAATTTCCATCATGATAGAATTACTAAATGGATGCCAGATACTAAATCATTTGAAATTGAATCAATTTTCTTAAATGAATTTGCAACAATCACACTAGAAGATTTATCTAAAAGAATGTTTATGGGTGTAAGAGAAATGCAACGCTTCTTAGAAAAGAATTATCACAAATCATTTATAGAATTAAAAACTGAAGCAAGAATGAGTTATGCAATAAATAAACTCCAATATTCAAATGATTCTATTCTGGATATATCATGGCAATGTGGATATTCAACACCAGAACACTTCTCCTACGCTTTTAAAAAGTATTTTAATACTTCCCCTAATAAATATAGAAAACATAATAAAAGTAAATGAAAAAGGCCAAGTGGCCTTTTTTCATTTTTCTTCATTTTTTCTTTGTCTAAGGTTATATGCTAGGGCAAATGTAACAGTCATTACTACTGGCGTCCATATAGAAATATACATTGCAAATACTGAAAATGAATTATTTTGAATGTCACCCATATTATCTACTTTTGCGATAATAGTTGAATAAAGTGAGAATGCAACTGCAAATACTAACATAACAATAAACATATAATTAACTACAACATATTGCTTTAATCTATGTGCGAAAGACACATAAAGTCCAAATAATAATATTAATGTTATTAATTGATATGTATTTCTAAATGGTAATAATAAATTTAGAACAATTGCAACTGCAAAAACATATATTGCAGCTATAAAATGAACTTCACTCTTCTTATATCCAACAATCGCATAAAAAATAATAGAAAAATAAGAAAGTAATACTGCTGAATAGCTTAGTATCGGTAATATCCCCATATTATTGATAATACTAAAGCCTAAAACATAGCCTGTGCATATAGATGCAATGGAAATAAAAACAAATTGTACAATTAGAATCGCGAATTTCCATTGGGGTAGACTTGTCTTATTATTTTTTTGCATAACCAACATCCTTTCTCCCCATCTTTATATTTATATTATACTATATTTTTTTATTTGTCCA
Source organism: uncultured Erysipelotrichaceae bacterium (assembly GCA_902783745.1). Classification (GTDB taxonomy): domain Bacteria; phylum Bacillota_I; class Bacilli_A; order Acholeplasmatales; family Anaeroplasmataceae; genus Anaeroplasma. Next base: position 2,941 of record CACZRY010000074.1, on the reverse strand, counting down.
AAATTAAGTGTTTTCATTGATAAAAAAATATTTCCAAAAGTAGATATATAATACAACTATCTGCTATGGAGATATAATATTAATTTATTATTCTTTCAATATTAAAAAGTAACAATAACCTATAGAATATCCAACATATTCTAATGAATTTGTCTCCTCATTATATCTAAATATGTATTCAGGCTCTAGAGTTTCTTTTGTTTTATCACCCTGTAGTATCCAAATAACATTAACAATTTTATAACTTGTTTTTATAACATAGTAATCATTACCACTTATTCTTCTCATCGTGCAGCTATAAGAATCTACTCTACTACAGTACGCTTTAAAAATATTTTTAATTCTTGGCGTTACAAGGCTATCGAAAGCTGGATATTCCTTTTCAACATATGATGATTCCTTTTTTTCTTCAATAGGTTCTTTATTTGGGCATTTTTCTTTTAATTCAGAATAAGTCAGACGCTCATTAATATCAGCCTTTGAATTAATAACATCCTTTTTATAATTATAATCAAATTTTAGACCGCGCTCTGGTTCAAATTCATAATAATATTCATTATTAATGCATGCGAATTTAAACATATAATGTGTCATTTTTTTAAATAATTGATTAAAAAATATAAATTCGTTATTAACATACCCACATACACCAACTAGTGACTTAAAATTATATGGATAATTATATTCTTCTCTAACATTTTTATAAAAACAGATTGTTATATTATCATCATACATAAAATATATAATATCATCAAAATCCATATCGCTAGTATCAATATTAGAATATGAATAATTTAATTCTTTGTCAAAAACATAAAAATTATAATCCTCAGTAATAATGAAATAATTATCTTTATATTCTACTATTTTTCTTACAGCATTTTTAAGTTCAACTTTATCAGTTTCTAGTGTATTATCTTTTAAATTATATTTTTGATGTATAAAATAATAACGATCTTCATATATCGATTCTGTATAGATATGATAAATATCATCTACTTGTTCATAAAAATAATAATCTCCAAGTTTTATTCCTGTTCTCCCTTCTTTACCATCTATAACTTCTTTACCATTCCAACTAAAAGCAATATAGCCACCTTCTATATCACTTTCTATTTTTTCTAAATTAGCATATGATCTATTACTACATGATGAAAGTGATATCATTAAAAGTATAATTACAAAAAAACCTAATAACTTCTTCATTTCAGTATACCTCCCTCTCATATACTAATTCATTTATAGCACCTAATTAAAATTTTGTAAAGTATATTTTACATTTTCACTTTAAAGAAAAACCTCCTAGAGTATAACTCTAGGAAGTATTCTTGATTTGAATATACTTGAATCAAGAAATCTCTAATAAGAGAGAGAAATTATATTTTTAAACTGAGATTTTATGCCCCAGTATATTCACCATTATATGTATATGTAACATTAGAGAACTCGACAATTGTTCCTCTTGTTGCAAACATACCTAAATAATAATTGTTAAAGTCAATTGCTTGTAAGTCAAAATCAATATATGTGTTTGTATATGTTTTACCATTATAATCTGTTGTAATAGTAATATTTTGACCATTTCTAACGATAGTAAACTTTGCGGTTGAATCTACACTATACATTGATTCTGATGTTTGTGCATTTCCTGCAACATATTTATCATTTTCATAAGAGAAGTTAAATGATAAACCTGAACCAGACATATTATATACTGATGCACAAATACAGTTAGATGTAATTGATGCATCTTTTACTGGAGTATAGCAATCATCTCTTATCATTAAACCAAATCCTACTTGTTTAGTTGCAGAAGTTAATAATTTAGTTACTTTTGCTTCTGCAGTAATTGTATAGTTATCTGATACAGCAATTTGCTTAAATGCATATGCAAAACCAAATGATGAACTTGTAATTTTTCCTGCAGCTGTTTCATTAGTACCTTGACCTACACTAAATACGCCTTCTTCTGCTTCTTTTGCAACAAATCCTTTTGATGCAGGTGATCCACCTGTATCACCAAACGCAGTACCATAAATTCCTGTAGTTTTAGTAGTGAATTCTGCAGTTGGTTTATATGATGACCAATCTACTGCAGTATAAGCTAGTGGTACATAATTTTTATTTTCAACTAAATCATTTTCTTTAGTTGGCTTTAAAATATCAGATTTAACATAATTCTTTAGATAACAATCAGTATCACCTAATAATGTTGCAAATTCATATGATACGAATTTAGCACCATAAATATTAATGTGTGTTGTATCAACACTAGATAATACAGGAACTATTGTTGTACCATCAGTATCATATGCACCCTTAGTCATTGCGTGGTAATAAATTGCCTCATTATATCCTAAGCTCTTATATTCTTCTGATGTTTCTTTAGTTAAATCAATACATGTAAGATCATACTTTTCTGCAAGATCAATAATTGTTTGTGTATAATTACCATTTGATGTATTATGTACAACACTTCCTGTATAATTATTTGTTGAATCTAATCTTGTAATAGGTGTTGCAAGAATTGGTGTTGCACCCTTATCTAAAGCTTTTTTAATATAATTATTATATAAGCTTGATGCAAATGAATTCTCATCATTTAATGCATCATCAATTGATGAATAATTACAGCTTCTGAATCTTGTTAAATCATCACTTTTCTCATCATTATGACCAAATCCAATTACTAAATAATCACCTTCATCAAGATTATTAAGCATTGTTTGATAAGCAGTTTCATTTATAAATGATAATGAGCTTCTACCTGATATTGCAAGATTTGTAACCTTTGCCTTAGAATCAAAATAATTGCTCATTTGTGTACCATATCCATATCTTGGATAATAATATGAATCACTAAATGAACACATAGTTGAATCACCAACCATAATAATCTCTGTATCCTTTAATACTATTGGTAATTCACTAGTTGTAGTAG
>CACZRY010000073.1 GCA_902783745.1 uncultured Erysipelotrichaceae bacterium | reverse complement strand
TGTTTCAACAGGTGTAAGAGATTATATCAATAATATGCAAGATGACCTTTTATCAGGTAACCCTATTACCGTTTCTGAATCATCTATAGATATGTCTATTTTGATGAATTCATCATCATTAAGAACAAAATTTGATGCATTAACAAGCTCAGATCACGTTAATGTTAAAAAGATTATTGATTATTTATTAAACAATCAGACTGAATTAATGGCAATTACAAAAAGAAATGAATTTAATCAGGAATACGTTAATTATGTTAAGAGTATGCCTAAGGAATATTATCAAGCAATTGCCTTAGATTATGGTATTGAAATTAGAAATAATTTATATACTGATTATGTTATTGGTACAGATTCAGAAGCAGAAAGAGAAAGAAATGGAGTTTATTCTTTAACTTCAATAAATTCAATTTATTCTGCAGCAATTACACATCTTGATGATAATTATGAGGAATATGGCGATGTTATTACATCTCTTACAACTCCTATTGATCAATGTGTTCCAAATAATGACTATATATTAACACAATATGATGTACTTGCAGGTAAGATGCCTGAGGAGCAAAATGATTTAGTTTTAGTATTAGATGAGAATAATGCACTTTCTGATTTAGTACTTGCACAATTAGGTTATTATTCACAAGAACAATTTTATTCATTAGTTTATAATTCATTAAAAACAAATGTAGATAAGGCTTTATATAAGGACCAATTTACATTTGATGAAATATTAAATAAAAAATTCTATTGGTATCCAAATGATGATGTATTCTCTTTAGTTACATCTGATGGTATGGTTAAAAAGTTTAAATATAACTATAGATATGGTGTTGTAGATGGAGACCAAGATACATTTAAAGAAGAAGATAAGGTTACTTTAAATATTGTAGGTATTGTAAAGCCTAAGAGTGGTATTTCTTATGGCGCATTAACACCAGGTCTTTTATATCAAGAAGATTTTGCTAGATATATGATTACTAAAAATATCAATTCTACAATATCTAGATTAATTAAAGCTGTTGGTGGTACTATTGTTAATCCTTTATTAAAGGAAAAATATTTAAAGCTTACTGAGCAAATGGCAATCCCAGTTATTGCTAATTTTATTAATGGTTGTGAAACAATTGATGAAGTAAGAGCTGGTGCTAAGGCATATGGTTATGATATTTATGAAAAATCAGGCGATGAATATATTCCTTCAACTTCATGGGATAAAGATGATTTAGAAAAATATTATTTCTATCAAAAGATAGATATTAGTGTTACATATGATCTAGATTATTATTGGGAAAAGCTTGATAAGACTGAATTTGATTCATATATTGCAAATAAAGATAAAGAAGGATTTGATCCTAATACTAATATAGCTAAGGTTTATGGTGTAGATACTGTACAATTATATGTTACTGAGGTTTCTGCGTTATCTCAAATAATGAAGATTATTCCAGGATTAAGCGATGCATTAGGTAATAGTAATGGTACATTGTCATTATCAGCAGTAGGTGGAGAAACATTACCTAAATCTATTAGTATATATCCTAATAATTTTGATGATAAAGATTTAGTAACTAATTATTTAGATGCATGGAACAAGGATGATAAATCTGTTACTGTAAAGAAATTCGAAGTAAAAGATAATGTTACATATTATAATGTAGTAAAAGATGCATCAGGTAATGAAGTTACATATACAATTGAAGCAGGTGACTCATCAAGAGGTCAGGTTAAGTATTCTGATAATGTTGGTTTAATTATTGGTATGATTAATCAAATGATTGATATTGTAACTTATGCGTTAATTGCGTTTACAGCATTATCGCTTGTTGTATCTAGTGTTATGATTGCAATTATAACTTATGTATCAGTTATGGAACGTATTAAAGAAATTGGTGTTATTCGTTCACTTGGTGGTAGAAAGAAGGATGTTTCTCATTTATTTAACGCTGAAACATTTATTATTGGTTTTGCATCAGGTGTTATTGGTATAGTAGTTACTGGTATAATTTGTATTCTTGCAAATCTTATAGTTGGTGTATTATCTAATGGTATGGTTACATCAATTGCACATTTAACTCCATTAATTGCTGTAATAATGGTTTTAGTATCAGTATTATTAACTGCAATTTCAGGTTTAATTCCAGCAAGAAGTGCTGCAAAGAAGGACCCTGTTGTTGCATTAAGAACAGAATAATATTATTTAATATAGGAATGACTTATTATAGTCGTTCCTTTTTTCCTTTACAAAAATAAAAATGTTATGATATAATTAATACGGAAAGAACGATTATGAAAAATTAAATATCGGTAATAGAGGAGTGATTGTATGGTAAATCGTTTTGTTTTGAATGAAGTTTCTTATCATGGTGCTGGTGCAATAGGCCATGTTGTAAAAGAACTTGAGGGTAGGGGATTAAAATTTCCTATGATTGTAACTGATCCATCATTAGTTCAGTTTGGTGTAACACAAAAGGTTACAGAACTACTAGATAGATCAAGTATTAAATATACATTGAATGCTAATGTTAAGCCTAATCCAACAATTGAAAATGTAAAAGCTGGAGTAAAGCTATTTAAACAGTTTGGAAATGATTCAATTGTTGCAATTGGTGGTGGTTCATCAATTGATACTGCAAAGGCAATTGGTATCATTGTTAATAATCCTGAATTTGAAGATGTGGTTTCTTTAGAGGGAGTTGCCCCAACTAAGAATCCAGCAGTTACAATTATTGCAATACCTACAACAGCAGGTACTGCAGCTGAAGTAACAATTAATTATGTAATTACAGATGAAGAAAAGAACCGTAAGATGGTTTGTGTTGATGTACACGATATTCCAGCAGTTGCGATTGTAGACCCTGAAATGATGGAATCAATGCCAAAGGGATTAACTGCAGCAACTGGTATGGATGCATTAACTCACGCTATTGAAGGTTATATAACTAAAGGTGCATGGGAATTGTCTGATATGTTCCATATAAAGGCTATAGAGATAATTGCTAGATCATTACCTGGCGCAGTATTAAATACTGAAGAAGGTAGACAAGATATGGCGTTAGGTCAATATATAGCTGGTATGGGATTTAGTAATGTCGGTTTAGGCCTTGTACATGCGATGGCGCATCCATTAGGAGCTTTATATGATACTCCGCATGGAGTTGCAAATGCAATCTTACTTCCAACTATAATGGAATGGAACGCTTCTGCAACAGGAGAAAAATATAGAGATATTGCGAAAGCTATGGGTGTTAAGGATGTTGATAAGATGTCTTTAGATGATGCAAGAAGCGCATGTGTTAAAGCAGTTTATGATTTAGCACGTGAGGTCGGTATACCAAAGGACTTAAAGGCAATTATAAAAGAAGAGGATTTAGATTTCTTAGCTCAATCAGCAGTTGATGACGCATGCTTCCCAGGAAATCCTAGGAAGACAACTAAGGCTGATGTAATTGGTTTATATAAGAAATTATTATAATCTAGTCTATATTTTTTGGGATGCACATTAGTTGTGCGTCCCTTTATTTTTTGATATAATAACTTGCGTTAATACAAGTGATTATAAATGAAGCCTTTTTGAAATTATTGAAGCTTTTTTATAATCGGTATAGTGGAAGGTAACATAATATGATGCGATTAGATAAGCTATTAGCTCATTCAGGCTATGGCACAAGAAAAGAAGTTAAAGAAATAATTAGAAAAGGTTTTGTATTAGTCAATGGCGATGTCATTAAAAGTGATGATTATAAGGTATCAGAAGAAAATGATGAAATAATTGTTGCCGGTAATCAGGTTAATTACGAAAAAATGATTTATATAATGCTTAATAAGCCAGATGGATATATTTCTGCAACCTATGATAATTATGATCCTATTGTATTAGATTTAATTGATGGTTATGAAAATAGAGGTTTGTTTCCAGTAGGTAGGTTAGATAAAGATAGTGAAGGATTACTACTTATAACAAATGATGGCTTATTAGCCCATCGTCTATTAGCCCCTAAATATCATGTAGATAAAAAATATTATATAAAATATGATGGAGTAGTTAATGATGATAAAATAAAAAAGCTTGAGAATGGCATTACCATTGATGATGGTTATAAATGTAAAGAAGCAAGGTTTATAGCGATATCACCAAACGAAGCTTATATAGTGATTAGTGAAGGCAAGTTCCACCAAGTAAAAAGAATGATGGAAGCAATTGATTGTAACGTTACATATCTTAAGAGAGTGGAATTTGGACCTTTGGAATTGGATGATTCGTTAGAACCTGGCGCATATAGACATTTAACCGAAGAAGAGGTTTCTTTATTGAAAGCAGAATAAGATTGTAATAATATTTCAAAAAAGTCTGCTTTCGAAAAGAAATAAAAAAATATAAAAAAATAGTAAAATTGTTGTTGACAATGATTTTGTAAAATGATATTATATAGAAGCACACGCTATGTTGTGCAAAACAATTGAGTCTTTGAAAACTGTATATGACAAACTATTAAACGTAAATTGAATTACAAACAATATCAATTCTAAATAGTTTA
>CACZRY010000072.1 GCA_902783745.1 uncultured Erysipelotrichaceae bacterium | reverse complement strand
TAGATATAGTTACATGTATTAGAAAAACTGCAGGTGCTATGGTAGGTATGATTCCATCAGGATTATTCTTAATGTCATCTATTGCGGTTACAATAGGTGTAATTAGATTAGGTCAAAGAAATGTCTTAGTACAGGAATTATACTGTATTGAAATGCTTGCAAGAGTAAATTGTATATGTCTTGATAAAACAGGTACAATTACTGATGGTACAATGTCTGTTAAAACAGTTATTGATTATAATGAAGTATATGGACTTCAAACAAAAAATATTGTTTCTGCAATCCTAAATGCCTTACCATCTGATAACCAAACATCTATTGCGATGAAAGAGAAATTTGGTTTAGGTAAAAGAATGAAGCATAGTGCTGTTATTCCTTTCTCAAGTGAAAGAAAATATAGTGCTGTTACATTTGAAGGATATGGTACATTCTTAATGGGTGCACCTGAATTTGTATTTAAAGAAAACTTTAAGAAATATGAACGTGATGTTAATAAATATGCATCACTTGGTTATAGAGTTATTGCGATAGCACATCAGGAAGGTGAAATAATAGAAAATACATTACCTACTGATGAAATTACATTACTTGCGATGATTCTAATTACAGATAATATTAGACCTGATGCGATATCAACAATTAAGTATTTTAATGAATCTGATGTTGAAGTTAGAGTAATTTCTGGTGATAACGCAATTACAGTATCAAAAATTGCTGAACGTGCTGGTGTGCCTAATGCACATAAATATATATCACTTGATGGAATGAGTGATGAAGAAGTTGCAAGATTAGCATTAAGATATTATGTATTTGGTCGTGTTACACCAAACCAAAAGAAGATAATTGTTCAACAATTAAAAGCTCATGGTAAGACTGTTGCGATGACAGGTGATGGTGTAAATGATATTTTAGCTTTAAGAGAAGCAGATTGTTCAATTGCAGTTGCATCTGGTAGTGAAGCTGCAAGAAATTGTTCACACTTAGTTTTAGTAGATTCAAACTTTGGTTCAATGCCATTTATTGTATCTGAAGGAAGAAGAGTTATTAATAATGTTACTAAAGTATCTACATTATTCTTAACTAAGACAATATTCTCATTCTTCTTAGCAATTCAAGGTATTATAATGGGATATTATCCAATATCTGCAACACAGCTATTCTTAATTGATACATTATGTATAGGTCTACCATCATTATTATTAGTATGGGAGCCTAATAATATGCCTGTTAAAGGTAGGTTCTTGCCGAATGTCATTAAAAAGGCACTTCCTGGCGCTTTAACAATATTATTAATATCAATAATAGTATTTGGTCTTGATGTTTCACTTGGCATGGATAATATGGTACGTACAACAATAATTGTACTTGCCGCAACACATACATGCTTAATGGTTGAATATAAAGAATTTAAACCATTTAATGTCGCAAGACGTATTATGTTCTTTGTATGTTATGGATTATTCTTGTTTGCGATAATAATGCTTCCACAATTATTTGAATTCAAACCATTAACTCCAATAAGTGAATATTATTCACCATCTGTTAAATCAGAATCATGGAGTGAACCTACAAACATTAAAATTTCTGAAGAAAATCATCTAGTATTTAATAATGAATATCTTACAGGTCTTGATACATCAAGCTTGTATAATGTAGATCAATTGCAGCTATCTGCAAAGAGAAATTCAACTGATGGAAAATATTATTATACTATTTCTGGTATACAAACAAATAAAGAAGTAGTATCTAGTATATCATCTGATAATAAATTATCTTTATCATTTGATGTAAAAGGCGATATTTATATGGGTGGATATAAGATTGCAAATTCATCTATTCCATCAAAAGGTTTAAAAGAATTAAAGATTGATACTGATGGTACAATCTATTATATTAATGCTTTAAATATTAAAACAAAGATTAGAATCGAATTAGAATACGATAGTGAATATTATAATTATGTTCATCCATATGGTGTTTCTAATTCACAAACATCAACTAATAATATTAGAGATTATAAGGTATTACCTACTGTAAGTATTTCTGGTGATCAATATAAGATTAATGGTCAAATTCCACAAGATGGTAAATATAAGGTTTCATCTAGATTAGTTAGTGACTTATCTATGTCAACTCTTGTTCCAACTATCCAATATGATAGTGAAAATGATTATTATTATCTTGCGGTAAATGGCGAAAAGATAATGAAGACTTATACTGATACAACAAAAGAAGATACTCCATATATTATTAATGTACCTTCCGTAACAAGAGATTCTTATGGTGACTTCTATTTAGAAGGTTCATATGCTAACCTTAATATCTTTAGATACTTTGGTGAAGAGACAACAGTACCTATTACTGTTATTAATAACGAAGGTATTGAAGAGACTAGAGATTTTAATGGTTATAAGTATAAAGATCTTCAAACTAGTGAAGATATAGTATATGTTATAGATAATGATGCATTACTTCAAGATAAATTCTATAAACTAGAAACTATAGATAGTAATGATGATTTAGTTACTGCAACACCTATAGATTATGAATTACAAGATTTCTATACAAGAGGTCTTGATCAATCATTTGGTGAATCAGGAAGTAAATTTAGTATTACACCTAAAAATGTAGATCAAAACAAAGATACATCATCTGTATATTCTATTCAATATTCAAACAATGAAATCCAAAAGATATATGCATCAGACGTATCATATTCAGGTAACATATTCTCACCAAACGTAAAAAAGAGTGAATCTAAGAAATATGTTATTGAAGGATATTATACAAATTATGATGCGATAGATACTAAAACATATACATTATCATTAACAGAAAACAATTATTTAGTTATTAATGGTACTGAAACAGATTATTTAGTATCATCAAATTATATTACTACACAAACTGGTGGTATGGTTAAGATGCTTACAATCCAGTATTTCATCTTATTATTAATGCTATGCTTCATGGCACCATACACTATTAAGCTATTCCAGCAAATGATTCCTTCAATTATTAATTTCTTTAAGTCTATTAAACAATTAATTAATAAAGGAACACCAGAACCAGATAAAGTAATTACTAAAAATGAAGATGATGATTCTGATAAGGATGAACCAATATTCTAAAAAATATCCCTTAAGCTTTTGCTTAGGGGAATTTTTGTTAATAATTGATATAAAACTTTAAAAAAATAATAAGTATTGTATAATATAAGAGATACTTAGGAGATTTAACATGATAACTATTTATGGAAAAAACTGTGTTTATGAAGCACTAAGAAAAAAATCAAAACTACAAAAAGTAATGATTTCATCTATTCAAGCAGAAAAGGATAAAAACATTATAGACATTCTTAAAAAGAATGGATATAAATATGAAATAGTAGAAAAAGATAAGCTTGATTCTAAATATAAAGATAATCAAGGATATGTCGCTATAAGAGAAGATTATAAAATCTATTCAATAGAAGACTTACCTAAATTTAAGCGTGAAAAGGGAAGAATACTTATTCTTGATGGAATTCAAGACCCACATAATTTTGGCGCAATAATCCGTAGTGTTGATGCATTTGGATACGACCTTATAATTTTACCTAACAATAGAAGTGTTAGAATAACTGAGGTTGTTGCACATGTATCTACTGGCGCAATAGAATATACAAATATTATGTATGTAAATAGCTTACTTTCTATAGTAACTGAATTAAAAAAGCTTGGATATTGGATAGTTGGTACTGATGCTTCTGGTACAACTTTAGCATCTAACATAGATAAATCATTATCACTTGCAGTTATTATTGGTTCTGAAGGATTTGGTATGTCTAAGACATTAGTTAAGCAATCTGATTTTATCCTTAAAATTCCTATGGTTGGTCATGTTAATTCATTAAATGCTTCTGTATCTACAGGTATTGTACTTAATGATTTAAAGAATTATTAATGCTTGATTTTAAAAATTATAATGATTATGAATTAATTTATTATATTAAAGATGGTAATGAGGCTGCATTAGATTTTATGATTAAAAAATATGAGCCTCTAATTAAAAAGCTTACTACATCTTTTATTAGGTTTTCTGATAAAAGAGATGATCTTATTCAAGAAGGTTATTTGATACTTATGAAATGTATTGATAAATACAATTCAAACATGAATTGTACTTTCTATTCATATTTCATAGTATCAATAAGACATCATTTTTATCATTTAATGAATGATGAATACTATAAAATGCCTATACTAAGCTCGGATGTTATATATAATAGTATGACACCAATTGAAAAAAGCTTTAAAGGAAAAGACTTTTTTAAGGATGAATTAAAAATATCTATATTCGATAATTGTATTGTTGGTAATATATCAATATATAAATATTCTAAAGAATATAATATACCTTATAAAAAGGCACTATCTATACTTGAAGAGATTAAATTTGAGCTTAGAAATATTTATTTTAAAGATAATTTGAAATGACACTTTTGTGTCATTTTTTAAAAGGTGGGATAATATGGATAATATATTATTTAAATTTAATAATGATTATAAGCCAGAAACATATTTTAATAATATGGATGACTTTAAAAATTTAGATATAAATATAGATTCATATAAAAATCTATTAAATGATTTTATTAATAATAATAGATCATATGACTTATACCCATTCTTTTATATTACATATATTGGAAGTATTGATAATTCATTAAAGGATAATATATATAAATATATAGATTTATCCTTAGAGGAATTAAATGATATCGCATTAGAACAAAAGGATAATAAAGATATATTTTTTGATAAATTAAATAATTTATTAACTAATATAGATTTATATACTGATGATAAATTTATTGATCTTTTAGATGATAGATTGTTTTTAAAATATATGAAATCTAATATGGATGATAGATTTATAAATGTATCTAAAATCTTCATTCCATCTATTAAGAATAGATTAGAATATTTAGTTAGTACCTTAAATGAGGATGCGTTATACATATATGGATATATGCATTATGGTGATACTAAATTATATAATTGTGACTTTAATATAGTAAGAGATACTATGGAAAAGCTTATTGATATAAGTGATAATTCAATGTATCAAGTAACACTAGGATATATGCATTATTATGGATATGGATATGAAAGAGATTATAAGGAAGCATTTTATCATTTTAGTATTGGACTTTTAAGTGGTAATACTGAAGCAAGATATATGATATCTGATATGTTACATGATGGATTAGGTGTAAAAAAGAACTTAGTTAATTCTTATAAGCTATTAGAAGATATATATAATGAATATATATTTGATGCAAATAATAATATATTTTCTAATTCATTTGGAGACGCTTGTCTTAGAATGGCTAAATTTAAGTCATTAGAAGAACAAACTGAAGAAGAACTTACTATATCACTAAATTATTTACTTAAGGCAGAATATGCAGTAAATGAAAGAGAATTTGAGAATTATTTTGGTGATGATTATGTAAGAGGGGATATAGTATATTACTTATATCTTTTTAAGAAATATATTAAAAAGACATCTAAAGCATTTTATTTAAATCCCTTAGATATTATTCCTTTTATTAATAATTCAAAAGTAGATTGTAATATTAAGGGTAGATTAAATAAAAAGAAGGATAGATTACATATTACATTAAGCTTACCTAAGGGAGAAGAAGCTTTAGTTTCAATACCTTCTTTTTATAGGGCATTCTTAACTAATAAATTAACATTTGATATTGTTGGAGATATTATAATTAATAGAAATGATTTCATATTTAGTGATGAAATAGATATGAAGATAAGATATGCTAAAATGATAGATGGTGGAATTAAATTCCAAAGCTTTCATAATTATATAGATGTATTATGTGATGGATTTATGTATAAATCTAAGGATAATAATTTATCTAATGTAGATGGAATAGATTATTCTTTTATTAGAGTTAATTTATTAGATACTAATATCTTTTATACATATTTAGTAGATGATATTAATAAATACATAATAGATTCAATAATAGATATTAAGATGATAGATGGATATCATAAGGTTAAGGTTATAGATAAATTTATTTTTAATAGTAGTGATACTATTATAGATTTATCTTTATGTAAAAGGATTGAATAATTTATAATTAAGAAAATAAATAAGGAGGCAATATTTATGGACATTATAAAAACAGATAGATTAATATTAAGAAAATGGAAAATTGAAGATGCTAAATCTATGTATAATTATGCAAAAGATAAAGATGTTGGTCCAATCGCAGGGTGGCCTCCACATAAATCAATTGATGAAAGTAAAGAAATCATTAATCATTTCATTAATAATTGTCCATATTGTTATGCAATATGCTTAAATAATGATACAAATAATCCAATTGGTTGTATAGAATTAAAGCTTAGTCCATCTGATTTGGCAACAAAAGAAGATGAATGTGAATTAGGATATTGGTTAGGTAAGCCATTTTGGGGATTAGGATATATGCCTGAGGCTTGTAAGGCTTTAATAGATTATGCGTTTAATGTATTAAAATTTAATATTGTATGGTGTGGATATTATGATGGCAATAACAAATCAAAGCGAGTACAAGAAAAATTAGGATTTATTTACCATCATACAACTAATGATTTATTAGTTAAGGCACTTAATGAAAAAAGAATAGGTCATGCCAATTA
>CACZRY010000071.1 GCA_902783745.1 uncultured Erysipelotrichaceae bacterium | reverse complement strand
TATATTATATAGAAAATTTAGGAATAGGTATTTTTATTAATTTTGATTTAATAGATGAAAAGCTTAGCTATATAGAAAAGTTATTTAATGATAATAAAGAATTAAATATAATAAACTATAATTGCGCAAGCTTACTTGTAGAAATATCAAATATAAAAATATTTAATACAAACAAATATTTTATTCAATTTGGATTTTTAAATACATTTGATGAAATAACAAACAGAGTAAATAAATTTGAAGAAGATTTTGGTGTTGTGTTTCAAAATTTAAAAAGATTTATTGGAATATCAAATGAAGCATCTAATCTCGCAAGAAGTATTTTTGAAACATTACAAAGTGATGATTTATTAACTTTAACTAATTATAATTATGGTATTACAATTAATTTTGATTATTTAAATAAAAAATTAGATGATGCTTATAATAAAAAGTCACCAAATATTTTTTTACAGATGATATTATCTGAGATAAAAGAAGAACTAAAAACGCTTTTATGAAAATGATTTTCACGATATATGAAAGAATTTTGAAAACATTGAAAAATGGGAACGTTTACATAGTAAAAATGAAAAAATAATACTTTTAATTTTTTAGATTTTTGATAATATATAGACGTTGGTTGTTTTTATCTTTCTCATTTGAACCAACAAATAACGTTATATTAACTCCTTTTTGTTTTCTTTCTCTATACTATTCAAAAATCATTTTATTAAAAAGGAGCTTAATTCTAAAATTCAGGACCATTTGGTCCTTTTTTTTTACTATTTTTATAGATTAATATAAATTAATATGTTAAAATTATCTTAATAAGAAGTCATTTTTTAAAGCTAATAGGATGTGATTAATATGAATTATTTAAATGGGGAATATAATGGTATTGTAAGGAAAATAAGTATAATATCTAATACTTTATTTCTTTTGACACATATTGGGTATTTATTATTATTTTTATATAACACTAATTTAGATAAAGATTTTTATGTTTTAGTATTTATTAATTGCTTCAGTATTTCTTTTTATGCAGCTTTATATATTGTTTTAAAATTTAAACTTCTTACTTTGTATGCATATTTATCAGGAATAGAAATAACTATTTATATGAGCGTTCTAACAATATTATGTGGATTTGGTAATGGATTTGAATTATGCTTAATTGGTCTTACAATATTAGGCTTTTATGCAAGTTATTTCTCAAGATTAAGAGATAGTGCTATAAAACCTATTCCTATTGGTTTAACTTTTATGATAGTTTATATGATATTATTTGTAGTATCTTATAATGTTACACCTATATGTCCTCCATCAGATGGACTACATATTCTATTAATTGTTTCACATTCATCTATTGTATTTATTTTTATTATATTCTTTATGTCTGTTTTATTAAGATATATAGTTAAGCTTGAAAAGAATATTATTAAGGAAAATGAAATTGATAATTTAACTCAAATTTATAATAGAAATGCATTAGATATCTATTTTAATAATTTAGAAGATAAATCTAAATATTTATGTTCTATATTTGATATTGATTCTTTTAAAGATTTTAATGATAAAAATGGTCATTTATGTGGTGACTATGTTTTAAAAGAAATTGCTAAAATTGCAAAAGAGAATTCTTCAAATGATTTTGTCGCAAGATGGGGTGGAGAAGAATTTGTACTTATTTCTTTAATAGAAAATAATATAGATAATACTATTAAAAAGATTGATGCGATAAGAAAGAAAGTAGAAGAATATGATTTTATATATAAGAATAAGCATTTAAAATCTACTATTACTATTGGAGTTTCAGAATATAAAGAAGGAGATACATTAGATCAGTGGATTTCTAAATCTGATAAAAAGCTATATAAAGGAAAGAACTCTGGTAAAAATAAAACAGTTTATTAATAAGAATCACCTAATGGTGATTTTTATTATTATATGTTATAATTTAAATGTTTTAAGGAGTAATTATGAGAATATATTTAACTGAACCTGTATCTTTTAAATTAAAAGAAAAATTAATGGATAAATTTGAAATAATAAACGATATATTAAAAGCCGATATTATAATATCAAGAAATGTCGTTGTTGATAAATATGTTATAGATAACAACAAGAATTTAAAAATAATTGCAGTACATGGTACAGGTTATAATATGATTGATGTTTGTTATGCAAAAAGTCATGGAATTATAGTTTTTAGAACTCCTTTTTTGAATGTTAACGCTGTTGCGGAATTAAACATTATGTTGATACTTAATTTATTAAGAAATTATGATAGTGTTAAAGAATCTAGGATACTTGGTGATATTAATTTTATTGGAAATGAAATTAAAGATAAAACTATAGGTATTATTGGTCTTGGTCATATAGGCATTAGAACTTTTGAGATATTACATTATGGCTTTTTAGCAAATGTAATTGGATATAATAGGACAAAGCGTGATATCCCTAATTTAAAAATGGTATCATTAGATACTATATATAATGAATCAGATATTATAGTTTTAGCTATTGCGTTAAATGATGAAACTTTAAATATGATAAATATTGATGCGTTTAAAAAGATGAAGAAAAAACCATATATTATTAATTCTGCAAGAGGTGGATTAATTAATAATAATGATTTATTATATGCCTTAAAGAATGGTTTGATTAAAGGTATTGGTATTGATACTTATAATCCAGAACCAATTGATTTAAATGATGAAATATTAAAATATAATACTATAGTTTTACCTCATATAGGAGCTAATACTAATGAGGCATTAGATGATATGGGATTAAGATTATATGATAATTTAATGAATGTCTTAAACGGAAAAAATATAGATGATTTATTGTAGGTATAAATATGAAAGAAATTAATTATAAATGTAGTTTATGTGGATATGAATATATAGAGACTTTAGAGGATTCTATAAATGTTGATAATAATCCTGAATTAAGAGATGAGGTATTGTCTGCAATGACTTTTATACATGTTTGTCCTAAATGTAATAATAAGAATTTTATTCCACAATCAATGATTTATTCTTCCTTTAAATCTGGTTTTATTTCTTATTTAGGAGATTTATATGATTGTTACAAAAGCTATGATGCATTTGTAAATGTATCTGATTTAATGTCAATTAAAGAGAATAATTTAAGATATAGCTTTGCAACAACATTCTTTGATTTTAGAACAAATATTATTGCATTAGAAAATAATATAGATCCTAAGGCTTTAAGATTATTCTTTGTTATTTTAAGAAATAAGATTTTAAATAATTATAAGGATGATATTAAAAATATAGATTCAATGTATTTAGAATATAATGATAATAATCTTGCAATATGTTTAGAAATATCTAATGATGATATAAGAATGATTCCTTTTGATTTTAATTATTATAATTCTATGCTAAATGAATTATATGAAGTATTAGATGGTAACAATGCTTTATATTTAGATTTAGAACTAGCTGAAGATTTATTATTTAATAAACGTGGTAATTTTTATGTAGATGATAATTATTACGATGTTGGTTTAATCGATTATAAAGGTATTGCAACAAGAGTTTATATACCATCATTATTAAATGGAATGGTTGAGGTTGGAGATGAGGTTGTAATATATTCAAATACTGAGGTTTATACTGCAGTATTATTAAATATTAGACATGGACATTTATTAGATTTTTCAGCTAATCTATTGGGATTTCCTACTGTTATTTCAAAGAAAAGTGATTCTTTAGTTAATACTTTAGATGTTGTTATTGATAATAATCCATTAATTGATGCGTTAAAATTATATAAAGAAAAGAACGAAAGAGATTATAGACCTGATGATTTAATGAACAATACATTTGTTTTTGTTAAATTTGACGGAGATAAAATTGTATTGAATAAAGGTTATTTATCTTTATTTACTAAAAATAGTGGTGATTTAAAATGTGCATCACTAGATAATATTATAAGAATGGTTTTAAATGATCCTAATACCTATAAAGGAATTAGATTTGAAGAAATAGATTTATCATTAGATAATCTTTCGTTAATGGATTATAGAGAATCTGTATTTTTTTCATATAATGAAAAGATGAGTAATTTAATTGGACTTCTAACAGATAGTGAAAAACTATATTTAGGTGATGTTTATTTAGATATAATATATTCTATCGATGGAAGAATATCTAAAGAAGAAGCGTTAAAAAAGCATAATCTTAGTTTAGATGATTTTAATTATTTATCTAATACTGCGATAAGAAAGCTAAGAAATATTATTTTAATTGATTATTGATATGACATTTGAAGAGAAGATTAATTATTATTTAAAGCTTTATGGTTTTAACAAAAATGAGATTATAACCATAGATAAAATAAATAAAAGATATAAAATATTAGCTAAAAAATATCATCCTGATACATCTATTTATAAAGATGGAAATGAATTTATAAAATTTATTGAAGGTAAGAAATTTTTATTAAGGAATATAGATTATATTAATAATAATGGTTTTAATGATAATTATACTAAAGATGAATTATATGAAGAAGCAATTAAATCATTTAATAATGATTTATATGAGAAAGCTATTTCTATATTTGAAATGCTTGATGAATATAAGGATTCTATAGATTTATTAAATGAATCAAGGGTAATATTAGAATCATTGAATAAAAAGAAATATGATGATGCAAAATTATATTTTAATGATAAAAGATATATAAAATCATATAAGATTTTTAATAAGATTTTAGGATATAAGGATTCATTTGAATATGTTACTAAAATAAAGAAAAAGCTTAATATGTTTTATTCTTTATTATTAATATTTATTGGTTTAATTGTTATTTTATTACTAATATTTACATTGATTTTAGTTTTATAGGGGCTGTTTTTAAAAAAATAGATTTTGAAGCAAACAGCTCCTTTCCTTTGTCACAAAAAATGCTCAGGGAATCGAACAAGGAGCGTTTTAATGGTATAATCTCGCTTTTACGCTATAAAATACAAGAAATATTATAACACCTTATTTTTTTATTATATATTTTAAAGTTATATATATTATAAATAATATATATAAAGCGTTGAAAAAATAACAAAAAAATGGTATAATTTTAATATATTAAAGGGATACAAATATATATAGGTGATATGAATATGACAATTACAGAAGAAGGAAAGAGAAAAAGAAGAGAAATGGTGGAAATGAATTTTAACATCATTGGTTCTGGTTTTGGAAGGGATGTAGAACCAAAGGTTAAAAATCAACCATATTGGGATCAATATATAAATGGTGAAATTACATTAGAAGAATTATGCAAAGCTATTGATGAAGATATAAAGAATTTATAATTTTTGCATTCATGTGAAATATATAGTAATATATATAGTGCCGAAGAACTATGGCAAATTTAACAAAAATGTTAAATAATGATTGTCGCTTCCCTATAGGCGACTGATAAGTCGTAGGGGTTCATAAATAATTGTCGCTTCCCCGTAGGCGTCTAATAAGTGGCGGGGGTTCAAAAGGGCTTGTCAAAAACAAGCCTTTATTTTTTATATAAAATGGGGATATTTTAAACCATTATATATATTATATATAATATATATAAAGTATTGAAAAAATAACAAAAAAATGGTATAATTATAGTACATTAAAGGTATACCAAATTAAATAATAAAAGGAGATATAATTATGGCATTTAATATGAAAAGAAAAAAAGAAGTTGAACAAGCTAGAGCTATGGCTCATGCATTGCATCCAGAATGTAATATTCCAGATAGTGATGAATTAATTGCATTACAAAATCGTTACATCAATGAAGAAATTGATGCAGAAGAATATGCAAGACTTGGTAAAGAACTAGCTATGCGTGAATTAGAAGAAGCAATGAAGGAAAGAGAAAATAATAAAAGTAATTAGTTATATAGAAGGTGCTTTACAAAGCACTTTCTTTTATCTAAGAAATTGGAGGTTAAGCTATGGATAAATATAGATTTTTTAATGAGATTATAGATGATGAAAGTTTTGTGAAATATTTAGCTGTTCTT
>CACZRY010000070.1 GCA_902783745.1 uncultured Erysipelotrichaceae bacterium | reverse complement strand
ATTGGGAAAACATATTTAATTAATGAATTATTTAATGAAAGTATTATATTTAGACATGCAGGTATTTATAATGGAAAGAAAAATGAATAACTTTAAGCTTTTTCTGAATCTTTAAAAGAGTATGTTTTAAAACCAAAAGAATTAAACAAAGATTATTCCAATTAAGAAACGTTTAATATATATTATAAATATGTCTAAAAAATGTCCGCATCCCCAAAGCTCATATAACTTTCATCACTTTAGGTGATTGTTATTAAGCAAATAAATAATTTAATAAACTTGAGAGTGCCACAAAGATATAATTTCGTATTGGTACTCTTTTTTTATATAATGGTGAAAGCAATAAGTTGATTTGTTTTATATGATAAAAATATTTATTTTTTACTCTACTCGATTTTTCAACACTAATAATAGTTATTAGTTTAAAAAGAAAACATTTCCATAAAAATGTAAACGTTAAAATCGCCATAAATACACATAAATCCATTTGTACGCTTGTATATTTTTGAAGTTTTGTGCTATAATCATAATGATAAAATGAATAAGGTCATTCAGGAGGGATTTTAAATGGCAAAGTTAGCTTTAAATGATTTAAATGTTAAAGGTAAGAAGGTTTTAATTCGTGTTGATTTCAACGTTCCTATGAAGGATGGTAAGATTACTGATGAAACTCGTATTAAAGCAGCATTACCTACAATTAAGTATGTAATTGATAATGGTGGAAAGGCTATCGTATTTTCACATTTAGGAAGAATTAAGAGTGCTGATGATTTTGCAAAAAATGATATTAAACCAGTATCAGTAAGATTAGCTGAATTAATTGGTAAGCCAGTTAAGTTTGTTAATCAAACAAGAGGTAAGGAATTAGAAGATGCAGCAGCATCTTTAAAAGATGGCGAAATCTTAATGTTCCAAAACACTCGTTATGAAGATTTCGATTTAGCTTCTGGTAAGGAAGTAAAGAAGGAATCTAAAAATGATCCAGAATTAGGAAAGTATTGGGCATCTTTAGGAGATGGAATCTTCGTTAATGATGCATTCGGTACAGCACATAGAGCAGCAGCATCTAATGTTGGTATTGCAGCAAACTCAAAGCAAACTGCAGCTGGTTTCTTACTAGAAAAGGAAATCAAGTTCATTGGTGGAGCTGTTGATGAACCAAAAAGACCATATGTTGCAATTTTAGGTGGTTCTAAGGTTTCAGATAAGATCGGTGTAATTGAAGCATTAATTTCTAAGGCTGATAAGGTTTTAGTTGGTGGTGCAATGATGTTCACATTCTTAAAGAGTGAAGGTAAGAACATTGGTGCATCTCGTTGTGAAGATCAAGAATTTGTTGATTTAGCAAAGAACTTACTTGCAAAGGCTAATGGTAAGATTATATTACCAGTTGATGCAGTAGTTAATACAAAGTTTGAAGATACTAAGGGTACTGCAAAGTCAGTAGACAACTTCAATCAAGATGATATGGGCTTAGATATCGGACCTAAGACATTAGAATTATTTGCTAAGGAATTAAAGGGCGCTAAGACAGTTGTATGGAATGGACCTATGGGTGTATTCGAAATGAAGAATTATGCAGCTGGTACAATTGGTGTTTGTGATTTACTTGCAGGTTTAACTAAGGAAGGAGCATCTACTATTATCGGTGGTGGTGACTCTGCAGCAGCAGCTGAACAATTAGGTTATGCATCTAAGGTATCTCATATTTCAACTGGTGGTGGAGCTTCATTAGAATATCTTGAAGGAAAGACTTTACCAGGAATTGCTTGTCTTTCAGATAAGTAATATTAAAAAATAATAATAAAATGGAGGAGAAATCTAAAATGAAAAAGGAAATCGTTGTAAAGAGCACAGTTGGTCTACATGCTCAACTTGCAGCTAAGGTAGTACAAGCAGCATCAAATTATTCTGTTGATATATTCTTACATTATAAGAATGAAACTATTGATGTTAAATCAATCTTAGGTTTAATGTCATTAGCAATCCCATCAGGTGAAAATGTTGTTATTGAGGCAAACGGTGATCAGGCTGAAGCCGCTATTGAAGATATTGCATCTATTCTTGAAAAATAATTAATATATTGAGAGTTTAGTATTAATTTGCTTCAAATTTAAAAGAGAGTAGAGGTAGTAGGGCATATGAGAAAACCAATGTTAGCCGGTAACTGGAAAATGAATAAAACAAGGGATGAAGCAATACAATTCATGTTAGCAGTCCAGGAACAATTACCAAAGACTATTGAATCAGTTGTATGTGCTCCAGCCATCATTCTAAGAGACATGGTTAAAAGAGCAACTACGTTACATATTGGAGCTCAAAATATGCATGAGTGCGAATCTGGTGCATTCACAGGAGAAATATCTCCTGTAATGCTTAAAGATACAGGAGTAGAATACGTCATTTTAGGACATAGTGAAAGAAGAGCTTTATTTAGCGAAACAGATGAAAAGGTAAACGCTAAAATAAAGAAAGCATTAGAATTTGGTTTAAAACCAATATTATGCGTCGGAGAATATTTATCAGAAAGAGACGCAGGAAAAACTAATGAAGTATTAGAACGTCAAGTGTCAAAAGCTTTTGACGGAGTTGTTTTAGAAAAGCCAAGTGATATAGTAGTAGCCTATGAACCAATATGGGCAATCGGTACTGGAAAGAGTGCGGATTCTTATATTGCAGAAGAGGCATGTGCTTATATTAGAAGTATACTTGCTAAAATATTCACACCTAAGATTGCAGAAGAAATCCGTGTATTATACGGTGGTTCTGTTACGGCAATGAACATAAGAGAATATGTTTCTCAACCCGACGTTGATGGTGCATTAGTAGGGTCAGCATCATTAAAAGAGGATGCATTCTTAGATATGGGTTTAGCATTAAAACAAATTGTAAAGAGATCTGACTAGATCTCTTTTTTTTACGCGTAAAAAAAGAGAAGAATTATCTTCTTCTCATATAAGCTTCATAAGCTAATATACATGCTGCAACAGAAACATTAATAGAATTCTGTCT
>CACZRY010000069.1 GCA_902783745.1 uncultured Erysipelotrichaceae bacterium | reverse complement strand
TGTTATTATTTAAATAATAAAGATATTCAATTCGTATAAAAGAAGGTAATATTATGTCATATATAAAAAGATTTTTTCTATTTATTAGTGATTTATTAGGATTTAAAAAGAACTCTTCTTATGTGAAAAGTTATATTAATGACGCAAACGTAAAAAGTAGTATTTATATGTCCTTCATAGTTATCGTATTAGAATTATGGATGATAATTAGAAACACTAATACATATATAATACCCGGATGGGCTGCTGCTCCAAATAAATTTGATTTAATATATAAATTAGCAGGACCTTATGTATTATTCCTTATTTGTGCAACAGCGGTATTAGTATTTGCAATTTCATATTTTAAGAAAAAGAATTATAAAGGATTTTTTATAGCAAACATTGTTTTATCAGCATTGTGTATTTTATATCCGTTATTATTGGTTAAAGAAAAACTAGATTTCAATACTGAAAAAACAATAGTAAATAGTATAACAACACTTTTAATTTATTGTTCACTACCATTATTAGGTGCTGCAATATTAACAAATACTTTGTATAAGAATAAGCTAAATAAGAATCATACAGTTTTATCAATGCTCGTTATTATATTATTTGCAACAGTATGCTTATTATTTGGTGTAAAGGTTGGATATTCAGATTTTGCAAACCCACTATATAAAGGTGATAGTCCAAACTTTGATAGATTAAAGATGATTACATGCTTCCTTACAATGACAATTTTCGTCGCTTGTCTATTAATTTGGAAGCCATATATTTCTATCATATTACTAACATCAATATTTGTTATATTCTTAAGATTATTAAAAGGTTATCATGGAAGAGAATTCTTAGAACCAGATGAAATTAATTATATTACTTTCTTAATTTCTATAACAATGGTTGCAATAAGTATATATCAGCAACGTGTTGCAGAAGCTAGAAAAGATGAAAAACTAATGTATGATGCAAAATATGATAGATTAGTTAATTTATACAATCAAGATTATTTATGTGAATTATATGAAGAAAAGTGTCATATTGATTCATCATTTTATAGTAAAGCAAATTTCTTGTTTATTAATTTATCTCAATTTAGAATGATCAATGACCAAAGAGGTGTTGATGAAGGAGATAAATTATTAATAAAATTCTCTGAAGTTTTGAAAGAAGTATTTACAAACGATTTAATTGCAAGACAAGCCGATGATCATTTTGTTGTAATAATTGATAATGAAGCTTATTTAGAAAAAATAAATCAATTAAATGATAAATTAAAAGAATTAGTCGGTAACTTGTTTATATTATTAAAAGTTGGTGTATATAAGCCACAAGAAAATGAAAGTCCATATACTGCAATAGATAAAGCAAGATATGCATGTGGAATTATAAAGAGAAAACCAGAAGAATTATATTCAATTTATGGTGATAATATTGATAAAGAATTTAAGAAGAAGCAATATATTATTAATAACTTAGATGAAGCTATTAAAAATGATTGGATTCAAGCATATTATCAACCAGTTGTATGGAGTGTAAATAAGGAATTATGTGGTGCTGAGGCACTTGCAAGATGGATTGATCCTGAATATGGATTCTTATCTCCTGCAGAATTTATTCCACTACTAGAAGAAAACAGATTAATTCATAAGCTTGATGCAGCAATAATTGTATATGTTTGTAAAAAGATGAGAGAAGCAATGGATAATAATAGACCAGTTGTGCCTATATCTATTAATTTCTCAAGATTAGATTTTGAATTAATGGATGTTGAAAAAATATTAGAAGAAAATATTACAAAATATAATATTGATAAAAAATTAATTCATATTGAAATAACAGAAAGTGCATTATCTGGCAATGTATCCTTAATGAGAGAAAAGATTTTATCATTAAAGAATAAGGGATATGCAATTTGGCTTGATGATTTTGGTTCAGGCTATTCATCATTGAATGTATTAAAAGATTTTACATTTGATGTTATTAAAATCGATATGACATTCTTATCTAATTTTGAAACAAATGAAAAAACTAAAGATATATTAGATAGTATTATTCAGCTTGCAAATAAATTAGGTGTGAAGACACTAACAGAAGGTGTTGAAACAATTGAAGAATCTGAATTCTTAAAAGACATTGGATGTCAAAGACTTCAAGGTTATTTATTTGGTAAGCCATTTAAATTAGATGATTTTGAAGAAAAAATAGAAAAAAAGCAATTTATTGTCTCAGAAAACATCTTATAAAGAAACTTTTGACTTTTTATAATTTACAAAATCAGTTTTAAATGCTATAATTATTAGCGTTTAAAGGCTGATACCAGCATAGATATGCATAAGCATATATAGAGAGTCATTGGTTGGTGTAAAATGATTATGTGGTATATCTGGATCACTGGAGGAGCTTTCTTACAGAAATTAAGTAAGTAAGAGCGTATTCCTGCGTTAAAGGATAATGAGTGCTATGATATTTTTCATAGAACTAAGGTGGTACCGCGATTTTTCGTCCTTAGATTTTTATCTAAGGATTTTTTATTTATTCAGGAGGAGAAAAATATGGCAGATTATAAGAATACCTTATTTATGGGTAATAGTGCTTTTGAAATGAGAGGTAACTTAGGACAAAAGGAACCAAACATTGAAGCAAGATGGGAAGAAATTGATCTTTATAACAAGAGAATTAGAAAGAATGAAGGAAAGCGTGAATATACAATTCATGATGGCCCTCCATATGCAAATGGTGATATCCATTTAGGACATGCATTAAATAAAATCTTAAAAGATATCATTGTTAGATATCATAATATGAACGGATATAAGTCTGTTTATATTCCTGGTTGGGATACACACGGTCTTCCAACTGAAAATGCATTACAAAAGAAGGGCGTTTCAAGAAAGGATAAGCCAATTGTTGAATTTAGAAAGCTTTGCTATGATTTTGCAATGTCTCAAGTTGAACGTCAAAAGGTTGGATTCAAGAGATTAGGTGTATTAGGTGATTTTAATAATCCATATATCACATTAACTAAGGATTTTGAAAAGGACCAAATTATTGTATTTGGTAAGATGGTTGAAAAGGGATTAATTTATAAAGGATTAAAGCCTGTTTATTGGTCACCATCAAGTGAATCAGCACTTGCTGAAGCTGAAATTGAATATAAGGATATTAAGTCTAATTCAATTTATTTCCGTTTCCAAATTACTGATGGTAAGGATGAATTAAAAGATGCATATAT
>CACZRY010000068.1 GCA_902783745.1 uncultured Erysipelotrichaceae bacterium | reverse complement strand
GCGTGAGCAATTTGAAATTGCATCTAAGCTTAAATGGTATGGTACTTTATTAAAATTCAATGAGGATCAAGATGAATCTAATAATGGTGCAGATGATTATGTTGAATCAATAAAAGAAGATATATTAGCTTCTCAAACTATTTATGTTTATACACCAGATGGTAAAGTTATTGATTTACCACAAGGCTCAACACCAATAGATTTCGCATATAAGATTCATACAAATATTGGTAATACTTTAGTTGGCGCAATTGTAAATAATCATATTGTACCACTAGATTATGAGCTTGAAACTGGAGATATTATTGAATGTAAAACTAATAAGAATTCATTTGGACCAAGTGAAAACTGGCTTAAAATTATTAGAACATCTCATGCAAGACATAAGATTAAATCATTTTTGAATAAACAAAATAAGGATGTATTACTTGCAAGAGGTAAGGAAGCAATAGAAAATGAATTTAATCAGCAAAAGGTTAAAAATTATCTATTAAATGATGAATTCGCAGGACAAACATTCTATAAGAATAATATCAATTGTCTAGATGATTTATATCAAGAGGTTGCGAAAGGAAATATTTCACCTAAAACAGTAGTATCTAAATATTTAGGTGATGTTGATATTGATGCTAATACAGCAATCAATCGTCAAATTGAAAAAAGCCAGAAGCAGCTTGAAACAAATAGTGAAACAGGTGTTATTGTAGAAGGATTACCAAATCCTATGCTACACTTAGGTTCATGCTGTAACCCAATACCTGGTGATAAGATTGTTGGATATGTAACAAAGGGTAATGGTATTGTTGTACACCATGTTAATTGTAACAATATCAATGGATTTGAATCTCAAAGATTAATTCCATTAAAGTGGAGTGAAAACATCCAAAGAAAATATCCTGTTGCTATTAAGATTGAATCTAAATCTGATATGAATTTATTACTTGATGTAATGAATGTAGTATCATCATCTGGTATGTCAATTTTAGCAATTAATGCTAAAAACAATGATAACCTAACAACTATTGTTAAGCTTAAAGTAATGTGCCAAACATTACTTGATTTAGAGCATTTAATTGTGAATTTAAAGAAGATTAAATCAATTTATAATATCGAAAGGGATAATTTATAAAATGCGTGTTATATTACAAAGAGTAAGCCATGCATCATGTACTGTTGATGGTAAAATAACAGGTGAAATTAAAGATGGATATATGGCATTAATAGGATTTAAAAAAGGCGATCCTAAGGAAGTATTTGAAAAAATGGCTAAAAAAATTATTGGCCTAAGAGTTTTTTCAGATGAAATGGGTAAGATGAATAAAGACCTAAAATCTATTAATGGTAAAATTTTAGCTATATCTCAATTCACACTTTATGCAGATTCACGTCATGGGAATAGACCTGGCTTTACTGATGCAATGGAATATAATACTGCAGAAGAATATTATAAAGAGTTTGTAGAATATTTAAGAAGCTTTGGAGTTACAGTAGAGGTTGGTATATTTGGTGCCGATATGAAAATAGAATTATTAAATGATGGCCCAGTAACAATCATACTTGATTCTGATGTTTTATAGGAGGAAATATGAAGCCTTATTTATTTAATGGGGAAAAGTTTCAAAGCCCAGAAGATTTAGTAAAAGCATATATAAAAGACTTTGAACTTGGCGTTAATGATATTTATAAAAACGCAAGAAAGCTTTATAAGTTTATAAAAAATACAAAATCTAAGGAAGTTGCTAAAGAATTCTTAAGTTTAATTACTTATTCAAAATATAAGAATAACGCATTAACATTCGTTATTTTTATGTTTGATATGCAAGAACCAAAGAAGGTATATATTTGTGGTAAGCCATTAACTTTTGATCAATTTTTATCATATTTTAAGATTAATGGTAATGATAAGAACAATGCCTTATATTTATTCTTAGAAGATCATGGTATTTCAAGAACTTATGCTAAATTGCCATATACAGATCAAAAGCTAATTAAAGATTCATACTATATTGAAAAATATTATGATAAGGATTTTACATTTAGCTATTTAACAACATATTATAATTTCAGTCTAACTGATTCTCTTAATGGTAAGGTTTCATCTATTGCAATTAATGGAGATGAATGCTTTAGAAGAGCATCTAAGGTTATGGCCTCAAATTCATTTATACTTGCAATATCACATAAGTTAGGATTTAAGGTTGGTATTGAAATTGCAAATGAGGTTAATCCTATATTCTATACAATAAAAGCTTTAAGAAGAATGAATGAAACTGATGAAGATTTATTAAGAAAGCTTTTAAATGATACATTCTATGAATGGCTTTTAGATAATTTAGATAAATATCAGATTGTTAAAAAGGATGCTAAAAAAACATTAAAGAATTTAATTAATGTTGGTGATGTTTATAAGAAATATAAAATCAAAGTATTACATCATGAACTTGATGATATTTCATTAGATCTATTATGTGACTTACATAGAGAAATCTATTTAAATTACTTAAATTTCGTTACTTTATATAAGAATGGTTCAATTATTGTTAAGAATAAATATTCTAACGAATTATATGGATTTACAAAGCCTTATGCAATGACATATATTACACTTGCATATATGAATGGTAGAGCTATAAAGCTATATCATCCTGATGAAAATGATGAATTAAAGGTATCATTAAAGGCTAAAACTAAGGTTGTAACTATTAACCCATATACAGGAAAAGAAGATTCTAATGGTGTTAAGATTGACCCAACTACAGGTAGACCAATCGATAACACATATAAAGAAGAAGATGAGCCTAAGGTAAAAGAAGATCCTAACTTAAGCTTAGCTAATGAATTATTAAAAGAACAAGAAGATGATGTAGTTGTTGATCCTAACAAGGTTGATGATGAAATCAATATTCGTGAAATGGTTGATGTAAGAGATATTAACATAGGACATGATGTAGAATTAAAGTCTAAAGTATTTATTAAACTTAAGAATTTATCTACATTCTTAATTATTATATCTATCATTTTAGCAATTATTATTGGTGCATCATTTGTATTAGAAAAACTGGTATTTAAGGTAGAAATTAGTGATAATGATTTAAAGAAATACATTATCGCAGGTGGTATATCTTTAGTTAACTTATTAGTTTCAATTATATTTAAGATTATTGTTAATAAGGGATTATATGATTTAGATGAGGTTATATTTATTGCTGATTCTAAATATAAGAATATCTTAAAGCCTGAAGAAGAATATGACTTATATAAGCAAGAAAAGAATGGATTTAAGGTTTATAAAGTATTAAAGAAGTCATTTATTATTCCATCTAGTATTGCGTTAACTATGTTTGCAGGTACAATTGGATTAGCCTTAGCAATAGGTTTAAATGTATCAAAGCTACAAGAATTATTAGGATTTAAGATTTCAAGCAAGCTTGAATATGTAATTTGTGTATGTGGTCCTTTAGCAATAGGATTAATATTATCACTTGCATTATTCAAGAAGAGAAATATTTTATTGGGATTATTAATATTTGTATTATCTATTGGTTTGGGAGTTTTACCTTGGATTCTTTCAATTTAAAAAAGAGGTAATTAATTATGAATTGTTATATGGTGAGTCTAGGATGTGCAAAAAATCAGGTTGATTCTGAAATGATTTTAGGCTTAATTAAAAAGAAAATGGATATAGTAAGTGATATTAAAGATGCAGATTTAGTTATTTGTAATACATGTGCATTTATTGAATCTGCAAGAAAAGAAGCAATTGATACTATATTCAATTTAAAAGAAAATATGAAGAAAAATGCTAAGCTTGTCGTTTGTGGATGTCTTGCGCAAAGATATAAAGATGAGCTTATAAAGCTTATGCCAGAGGTTGATAGATTTATTGCAATAGAAGAATATTCTAATCTTGCTAATATTCTAAATGATGTTTGTAATTCACAATATGAATCTAATTTAGAATTATCACCATTAAATAGAATGTATTCAACTCCTAACTATATGCGTTATGTTAAGATTAGTGAAGGATGTCTTAATAGATGTGCATTCTGTGCTATTCCTTTAATTAGAGGTAATCTTTGCTCTAGAACTATAGAAGATATTACTGAAGAGGTTAGAAAGGAAGTTTTAGAGGGTGCATATGAAATTAATTTAATATCACAAGATACTACTAAATATGGATATGATATTTATAAATCATTAAAGATTGTAGATTTATTAAAAAGTATTTGTAGTATAGAGGGTGATTTTAAAGTTAGATTATTATATCTATATCCTGATATTGTTACAGATGAATTAATTAATTTCATGGCAAATGAGCCTAAAATTATGCATTATTTTGATATTCCTATTCAGCATAGTGAGGATAAAATATTAAAGAAAATGTTAAGACGTGGTTCAAGAGAATATATGCTTACTATGTTTGCAAAAATAAGAAATCTAATGCCTGATGCAATCTTAAGAACTACTATGATTGTTGGATTCCCATATGAGGAAGAAGAGGATGTTACTAACATGATTGATTTTATAAGAAATGTAAAATTTGATCGTCTAGGAGCATTTACATTCTCTTTAGAAGAAGGTACTCCTGCAACAAAATATCCAAATACAATTAGTGAAAATACTAAGCAAGAAAGATACGAAAGATTAATGGAAGCCCAAATGAAGATTTCAGAAGAATTAAACAAGAATCATGAGGGTAAGATATTAAAAGATTGCTTCATCATTGGATATGATAGCAATTCATATATGTATCTTGCAAGAAACTATATGTTTGCGCCTGACGATATTGATGGTGTTATATATGTAGCATCAAAGCGTGAGCTTAATTTAGGTGAAAGAATTAATGTTAAGGTGTTAGATTCAGATGCTTATACCTTAACAGGTGAAGAAGTATTATAGAAGGTATTATTATGGCAAAAATTAATGTGTGCTTATATCATCCAGAAATTCCACAAAACACAGGAAATATTATGAGAAGCTGTGTTGGCTTTAATGCATCATTACATCTAATAAAGCCTTTAGGATTTCAATTAGATGAAAAGAAAATGAGAAGAAGCTGTGTCGATTATTTTGATTATGTTGATTATCATGTTTATGAAGATTGGCAAGATTTTAAAGAAAAAAATCCAGGTCATTATTATTTCTTAACAAGATATGGACATAAGTCTCCATCAGCAATTAATTTTAAAGAAGATAGTAGTGATGGATTACCAATATATTTAATATTTGGCGCAGAATCTACAGGAATTGCATATGATATTCTAAAGGATAACATTAAGGATTGCTATAGAATACCAACAACAGATAAGATAAGAAGCTTAAACCTATCTAATTGTGCTGCTATATTATTGTTTTTAGCATCAGAACAATTAAACTTGAATGGAGAGGTTTTAGGTGAAGAACCAGATTCAATGAAGGGACATAATTTTATTGATGATATCGATATAAAAACCCTAGATTTGAAACATAAAGAACATTAGCTATAATGCAATATATTTGCATAAATATAGTATTTAAATGTAAGGAGGTAAGTTTATGAGATTAGAACATTTAAATGAAGAAAATTTTGAAGAATTTATTAATTCTGAAGAAAAGGTTGTAGTTGACCTATGGGCAACTTGGTGTGGACCTTGTAGAATGCTTGCACCAGAACTTGAAAAATTAGTAAATAACGGCGTTATTTCAGTTGGTAAGGTTGATGTAGATGAAAATGAGGCTATTGCCGAGAAATTCAATGTACAATCAATACCTACATTGCTTTTATTTAAGGGTGGAAAATTAGTAGATACTATGGTAGGATTTGTACCATACGAAAAGTTAAAAGAATTTGCATCTAAGTAATTGAATAAGGGTGGTATTGTGAGGATTGAAGGCTTTTTAACTAACGAAAGAGAGCCTAAAATCACATCATATTTTTTAACATTAAATGATAAAAATATAATGCTTGATTACGGGGCTCCAATTAAGGATTCCATAAAGCTTAAGTCCATAGACCTTATTTTTATCTCACATTCTCACTTAGATCATATATATGGTCTTATAAATGATTGCTTAAACTTAAGAAACGATACAAGAATTATCACAACAACAACTACTAAAAGATTAATATTAGGATTATTATCACATGGATTAATTAATACTCCTAATATTCAAATGAAAATAATTAGATTATCAAAAATAGAAGAATTATTATATGATACATTATACGATTTCACTGATTTTAAAATAACATTATATCAGTCTGGTCATATATTTGGTTCAGCAATGATTTTACTTGAAGGTGAAAAAAAGATATTTTATACAGGAGATATTAATTATTATCCTAATTCTAAAATGCTATCATATATTATTCCTGATAATATATATGCTGATTATTTAATAATTGATGGTACTAATGTATTAAGAAATGATTTTAAAAAGCAATCATTAACTCATATTAAGAAAATGATTGAGACATATGATAAATTCTATATAAATGCACGTCCTGAAAAATGTGTTATGATAGCAAAGTACTTAGCTTTAGAATCAAATGAAGATAAAAAGATATATTACATGGGAGACCTTGAATGGTTTTTAGATATATTAATTGAAGAAGGATATGAGCCTTTTTCAAACCTTAAAATAAAAATGGATAATAATAATTCATATAAAACTAATAATGGAATATATTTATCTAGTGTTTTATTTAAGGAATACAATAATGATTTTAATATAGGTCTTCATATTTCAATGAATGATTATATATCATTCTTTTCTCACTTTAATAGTAGTGTAAAAATTTTATTAGGCCATTTCTTTTATAAGAATATAGATGATATTAATTTACCTGATTATTATGTTTTAAAGGATGGAATTAATATAGTATGACATCAATATTTATTTCATTTATTAATGATAAAGTAATAATAGTAAAAAAGAATGGAACTAAATTTGAAGTTTTAAAGCCTTTTATGGAATATGATGGTAACTTCACTACAGTTTCAAAAAAATCAGTTAAA
Source organism: uncultured Erysipelotrichaceae bacterium (assembly GCA_902783745.1). Taxonomy (GTDB): domain Bacteria; phylum Bacillota_I; class Bacilli_A; order Acholeplasmatales; family Anaeroplasmataceae; genus Anaeroplasma. Next base: position 10,839 of record CACZRY010000068.1, on the reverse strand, counting down.
TTAGAATTCTTGCCTAATGAAATCCCATATAGTAAAGGAAATATTCCCTTTACAACCCTTACATTATATAAGGGTGATATAGTAAGCTATTTAAATGAAACATTAGAATATTTTTCTAATGTTAGGCTTGCAAAAGAAAAATTTAATGAAATATATATAATTACTGATAATGAACCATATGTAGTCCCTGAATTTAGGGAAATAATAAATAAAGAAATGAAAGCTTTATTTAGTCAAAAATATAAAGGATGTTTTTTTATTCCTTATATACTTGAGGCTATATTAAAGGAACATTCAATGCTTAAAATGAAGGACTATTTATTTATTTCTGATACGATTTTTATATCATCATCTTATAAAAAGAAGAAAAGCTTAGTATCAAGCTTATATCAAGATCCTTTAATTAATCATTCAAAAGAATTAATAGAAGAAATATACCATAAAAGTAATCTTAATCTAATATATGATAATATCCCTTATGAATTTATATTTAATTTATTACTTGGTGGTGTAAAAAAATATATGTATAACAACAAAAGTGATATTAAATATAAGGTTCAGGATAGAATGATTGAAGTAAAAGAAGATGATATTTTACTTGCGTATAATGAATTATATTTAGATAGAATAAAAAGATTAGTTTCTGATTGTTATGATAAGGATACTATTGTATCTTATTATACAGATTCAGAAATACTAGAAGAGGATTTAGAAAAAATAACTCCAAGAAGTATAAGAATGATATTTCCTGAAATCTTATTCTTTAATTATGTTGAATTTTTAGGTCTTATTAATAAAGATATGTATATTAAAGCCTTATTATTACATGATAGTAAGGATATGCTTTATGGCTTATCTAAAAACATGGGAAGAAATACTAAAAAGTACGAGAAAATATATCATGATATTTTTAAGGATTATAAAAAATATTTCTAAAAGAGATAACTATTTTTATTGTTAAAGTTATCTCTTTTTTGTTTTTTTCTTAATAATTTGACTTTAATTTTATTTTTGGTAAAAAGGAATATATGAATAAAGAAGAAATAGTAAAATTATATTTTGGATTTGATAATATAAAAAAAGAACAAGAAAAGGTAATAGATTTAGTTACAAGTGGTATTGATACTATTGCCTTACTTCCTACAGGCTTTGGAAAATCCTTAACATTTGTAGTATCTTCTATGTTACTTGATGGTATAACTTTAGTAATAACTCCATTAATTTCTTTGATGCAAGATCAAGTAACAAATTTAAAAAAGAAAGGAATTAAAGCTGAATATATTAATTCATTAATGGATCGTGAATTAATTGATATTACATATAATAAGATACGTAATGGTAAGGTAAAAATATTATTTATTGCAGGTGAAAGATTAGAATCAAAAATGTTTTTAAGTGTTATTAATAATATAGATATATCACTTATTGTTTTTGATGAAGCACATACCTTACTTTGGAGTGAGGATTTTAGGAAAAGCTTAAAAAACATTAAGCCTTTTATTGCATCAAGACATAAAAGACCTAAAATGCTTGCGTTAACTGCTACCGCAACAAGTGATACAGTAAGAAAGATTAAAGATATTGCTGGATTTATAAATCCAGAAGTTATCGCAATAGAATGTGACAGAAAAAATATTTATTATGAGGTAATAAAGACTAATAATAAGAATAAAGAATTAATTAAATATTTATCTAAGCATAAAAAAGAAAAAGGAATAATATACTGCCTTACTATAAGAAATGTTGAATATGTATATAGCTTCCTTTTATCTATGGGATTTGATGTAACTTTATACCATGGCGCATTAGATAATATTGATAAAATAAAAAATCAAAATGATTTTGTAAATGGTATTAAAAATATAATAGTTGCCTCTAACGCATTTGGTATGGGAATTGATATAAAAGATATAAGATATGTAATAGATTATGATATGCCAGCTTCGATTGAAGATTTCTCACAACAAAGTGGTAGAGCCTCACGTGATGGAGAATATGCAGAAGGAATAATATTTTTTGATAGACGTGATATAGAAACTATTAATTATTTTATAGATAATATAGAAAATGAAGATAAAAAGGAAGAAGAAAGAATTAAAAGAGATAGAAGATATAAGCTAGATAAAATGATATCACTTACCCTAAGTTATAAATGTATGCATCAAGGGATATTAGAATATTTTGGGTTTAAGAGTTCTAAATGTAATAATATGTGCTACATTTGTCGTAAAAAATGATATCATTATATTGGTGATGGTATGAATTTAATAGCTAAAATAAAAATGAATAAATTATATATTAAATATTTATCTACATATGAAAAAAGAGCTCTTTTTTCTAATGTTTTATCATTCATTTTTACTTTAGCATTAGTTATTTATCATATAACATTATTTATAATTTTTAATGGATTATGGAATATAGTAATATCTTTTTATTATATTTTATTATCAGTATTAAGATTTATTATTTTATTTAATGAATATAGATATAAAATAAAAATGCTTGATAAAGATACTATGGAAAAAAGAAGGAAAAAGAATTTAATATATTATTCATTATTACTATTATTAATAGATATATCATTAAATTTTCCAATTATATTACTTGCATATCAAGAAGAGGTAAGAGAATATAATATAATTATTGCGATAACATTTGCATTAATTACAACTATAAAATTTGTTTTAGCAATAAGAGGATATATTAAAACTAGAAAAAATTATGATACTAAAACGTATATTTTTAAAAATATAACATTTACAAGTGCCTTAGTTTCAGTAATTTCACTTCAAAATGTATTAATATCTTCAGTATCAGACAATCCTAAAGATGATGCGAAAATATTTGTATCAACAACATTTTTAATATTTGGAGTAATATTGTTAGTATCTATTTTATCTATTATTAAATCAATAAAAATTAGAAAAGCGCTTAAGTAATATTTAATTCTTAAGCGTTTTATCATATAATAAAGGTATGAAAAATAAATTTTTATACTCAATAATTTTAATAATTTCATCGATTTTCATATTGTCTTCATGTGGGAAGAAGGAGGATAATACACTAGATTATAAGTACTATATTTTTGGTGATGAATATCAATCAAAAACATATTATTATGATGATTACTTTAAAGAAGAATCAACAAAATATAACCCACACTTATCAACTACATCTATGCATGTTGTTTGTGCGACAACACCGGATTTTGATAAAGACGATATGAAAGCTAGAGGACATAATATCGTTGATTTAGCTTCAAAAATGGGTTTTTTAGATATTACATTAAACGATGGTTATTGTAATTATGTTGATAAAGAAAATATTGGTGCAGTATTTGGCCATAAAGCTTATAAGGATTATAATTTGTTATTAGTATCTGTAAGAGGCTTAAATTATAAAGCTGAATGGTATTCTAATATGATTTTAGGCTCTGATTATAAAACTAACGCAGAAGGTTTTACTAATGGTAGTAATTTATTATTAAATGATATTAAGGATTATATAGAATTATATAGACTTCAAGGTAAGATGAAAATATGGCTTACTGGGTTTTCTAGAGGTGGTGCAGTAGCATATTTGACTGCAGCAAAGCTTGATTTAGATATTAAAAACAATATAGAAACATTTACTAATGTAAAATTAACATTAGATGATATATATACATATACATTCGAGTCACCTTCAGGAGCAACAATACATTCTGATATTAGTCCTAAGAATAAATTATTCAATAATATTTTTAATGTATATAATACTAATGATTTAGTAACACATATAGCACCATATCAATTTGATTTTACAAGATATGGTGTTGATCATGTATTTAGTAGTTTAATGACTGATATCAATTATTTTTCAAGAATAGATGATATCAAAAGAACATATAATCTAGAACCTTACGCATTAAGACATGATGAATATCCTATGGATAAGTTTAAATTTTATGTTTTTGATGAGGATTTTTCTGCATTTAATTATATGATTAATCTAAATAAATTAGATACTAATAGAATTAATTATACTACTGGCATTTTTATGAAAGAATTGATAGATAATATTGTTAATAGTGGTATTAGTTCAAGAGATGTTTATCAAGATTCTTATCAAGAAGTACTTGCGGTTATATGTGAGACAATATTAGGATTAAAATTTAATCTACAAAGTAAGTTAAGCGGATATTTAAAATCATTAGTTAATAAGATTGATACTATAATAAATGCGTTAAAAACTGATTTTGAGTCTGGCTTTGATGAATTTTTAATGCCTATAATAGAAGATGTACTTGATATACTTGAGATCAAGCTTGAAGGTAATGTAAGGACTCAATTTGATAATTTATGTCAAGTATCTAAAAAGGTATTTATAAATGATAATACCTTACTTACTACACTAATTAATAAAGATAACATTAGCATTTTAGCTAATGGTCATTTCCCTGATTTAACTATTGCGAATTTAAAGCTTGAGGATTCTTATTATACAAGTGATGTAAAAGAATATAGAACTAATGGAGATTATTACTACTTAAGTATTCCTTTAGATGAAATTGATAATATAAGTATTTATGAGGTTAATACTAATAAGCTTGTCGCAGGTATTATAGATGATAAATTAGTTAAAGGTGGTATTGTGCCATATTCAATAATTAATAATTCATTTAATTGTTATCTACCTTATTCAAATTATAAGATTATATGTAATGAAAAAGAAAATATTTCATTAAAATATTTTGATTATAAAATGAATGATATTTCTATTTCTTGCGTAAAAGAAGAAGGTAATAATGTATTTAAGATCAATTAAAAAAGCACCAAACGGTGCTTTTTTATTTACCTGCGATATCCATGAATACAGGAATAACCATAGGCTTTCTATCTGTCTTTTTATAAATTATATTAGATAATTCTTCAGTTAATCCTTTCTTTAATTGAAGTAGATTAACCATTTTCATGTTTTCTAATTCTCCTAATAAGTATTCTTTTGCCTTATCAACAAAGTACTTAGTTAATTCCTCACTATCTTTCATAAAAATGAATCCTCTTGATACAACCTGTGGGTCTAGAGGTACTGTTTTCTTTTTAGAATCAATAGTAATAATTAAAGAGAACATTCCATCATCTGCAAGCATTTTTCTTTCTTTAATGATGTTACCTGAAACATCACCAATACCAGAACCATCAACATAAACCTCACTTGCAGGTACATGTCCTGCGACACGAGCAGTACGTTCGTTTATTGCAAGTACATCTCCGTTTTCTAATATGAATACGTTCTTAGGATCAACACCTGTTTGAATTGCAAGGTCACCATGTACTCTTTGCATTCTATATTCACCATGGATTGGCATAAAATATTTTGGTTTAACTAATGTAAGCATTAGCTTTAATTCACCTTGAGAAGCATGTCCTGTTGTATGTGTATCATTAATTGGTGAATTAATAATAACATTAGCACCCTTCTTAAATAGTAAATTAATTGTTCTATTTACACCTTCTTGGTTACCTGGAATTGGGTTTGAAGAGAAGATGATTGTATCAGATGGTATTAATTTAATTGTTTTATGAGAACCATTTGCGATTCTTGATAACGCAGCCATTGGTTCACCTTGTGAGCCTGTACATAAAAGACAAACTTCATTTGGTTTATATTTATCAATTTCAGAAGCATCAATAATAGTACCCTTAGGGGCTTTAATATAGCCTACCTGTTGGCCTACTTCAATAGTTTTTTCCATAGAACGACCAAATATTGCGATATGTCTACCATGTTCTACACAAGCTTCAATTACTTGTTGAACTCTAAACATATTTGATGCGAATGTTGCAACAATTATTCTATCCTTTATTTCTTGGAATAATTCTTTTATAGTATAACCAATCTTACGCTCTGATAGAGTAAAACCATCTCTTAATGCGTTAGTTGAGTCAGCAAGCATGCATAAGCATCCTTCCTCACCAAGCTTCGCAAGCTTTTCATATTCAGCAGGTGGTCCTACAGGTGTAAGGTCAAATTTGAAATCTCCTGTATGGAATATTTTTCCAAGTGGAGTATCAAATACAATACCAAACATATCTGGGATAGAGTGATTTAATCTAATAAAAGATACAGTTACATCCTTAAAAGTATAAGTAGAAGAATTGTTAAATTCTTTAAATTTAGTAACTGATAAAAGCTCAGGGTAATCTTGAAGCTTATTTTGAATTAAATCTACTGTTACACCAGCAGCATAAATGCATGGAATTTTAACTTGCTTTAATAAGAATGGAATACCACCGATATGATCTTCATGTCCGTGTGTAATAAAAAGTCCAACAATCTTATGTTCATTTTTCTTTAAATATGAGAAATCAGGTATTACATAATCTACGCCTAGTAAATGCTCATCAGGGAATAAGACTCCACAGTCTATAACAAAAAGCTGTTCTAGATAGTCAATTACATACATGTTTGCACCGACTTCGCCAAGTCCGCCTAAAGCATAGATACCGATTTCAGAACGATTTTTTAGTTTTTCCATCGTATCCTCCTATTTATTTGTTTTTACATAGTAATAAAACTTACCCAATGTTATTATACTTTATGTATTCTAAAAATTCAAAGAATATTAATTAAATAATACCGCTTTCATAAAGTGAATTTATAAGATAATTTATGTTTTTTTATAAAAAATCTAGTCTTAATTATTGGAATGAAATTTAATAATTATAAGAAAATTAAAATAAAGTATGTGTTTTATAAAATAAATATGAATTATTTTTAGTTTTTTATTTATATTTTCAAATATAAAAAATAGAAAAATATTATCGTTTTCATAGCATTTAATATATATTTATGATATAATTTTCTTGTTTTAGGAAGGAATTTTAATATGAAAGCTAATAAAATGTTAATTTCTACATTAAAGGAAGCTCCAAATGAAGCAAAAATAGATTCTCATATCTTACTTTTAAGAGCAGGTATGATCAAGAATGAGGTTGCAGGTATTTATAATTATTTACCTATGGGACTTCGTGTTTTAAATAAAATAGAAGCAATTATAAAAGATGAAATGGATAAGAGCGGTGCTCAAGAAATTTTATGTTCTGCAATTCAACCAAAGGAATTATGGGTTGAATCAGGTAGATGGATGAAATATGGTCCAGAACTTATGAGATTAAAGGATAGACATGATAGAGAATTCTGTTTAGGACCTACTCATGAGGAAATATTTACATCTTTAGTAAGAGATTTAGTTAAATCTCCAAAGCAATTACCAATAACTTTATATCAAATTCAAACAAAATATAGAGACGAATTCCGTCCTAGATTTGGTTTGATTCGTTCAAGAGAATTCATTATGAAGGATGCATATTCTTTTGATAAAGATGAAAAAGGATTAGAAGAATCATATCAATTAATGTATGATACTTATACAAAGATTTTTGAAAGATTTAAATTAAAGTTCCAACCTGTACTTGCAGATACAGGTAATATTGGTGGAAATGGTTCACACCAATTTATGGCTTTAGCAGATATTGGTGAATCAACAATAATTTATTGTGATAATAACCATTATGCAGCTGACCAAGAAAAAGCTACATCTAAGCTTGATGGATTTAATGGAAAAGAAGAAAAAGCAATTGAAAAAGTTTCTACTCCAAATCATGCAACAATAGATGAATTAAAGGAATTCTTAAATGAAGATCCTAAGATGATGGCAAAGACAATGGTTTACCATGATTTTATGAATGAGAAATTCATTTTAGCTATGGTAAGAGCTGATAAGGACATTAATGAAATTAAATTAGTTAATGAATCAGGTTCTAATGAAAACTATTTAAAGCTTGCAACAGATGAAGAAATTGCATCTTTAGGATTAGTTAAGGGATTTATTGGTCCTGTTAATCTACCAGATGGTGCAAAGAATTTAGATATTTATGTAGATGAAGAATTAAAGGATCATAAGGGATTCTATGTTGGTGCAAATGAAAAAGATTTCCATTTAGCTAATGTAAAATTCGGTCGTGATTTTACTGGTAAGGTATGTGACTTAAGACTTGCAACTGAAGGTTCATTATGTCCTATTTGTGGAAACAAGATGTTATCTGCAAGAGGAATTGAAGTTGGTCAAGTATTTAAACTACAAACAAAGTATTCAAATGCAATGAAGTGTACTTACGTTAATGAAAAGGGCGAAAATGTTCCTATGGTAATGGGCTGCTATGGAATTGGTGTTACTAGAACATTACAATCAATTGTAGAACAATATCATGATGAAGCTGGTATTAAGTGGCCATTAAATGTTGCCCCATATCATGCTGTAATTGTTCCTATTTCTTCTAAGGATGAGGCTCAAGTAAAACTTGCAGAAGAAATTCATAATGAATTAGAAAAAGCAGGTGTTGAGGTTATATTAGATGATAGAGATGCTAAGCCAGGATTTAAGTTTAAAGACTGGGAATTAATTGGTATTCCATATATTATTACAGTTGGTAGAAGAGCAAACGAAGGAATTGTTGAATTCAAATTAAGAAGCACAATGGAAAAGACTGAAGTTACTAAAGAAGAAGCTTTAAAGCAAATCATTGATGCAGTTAAGTCAATCTAAGAAAAAGAGGAAATGATATAATGAAATTAGGTTTATTTGGTTATGGTACTATTGGTAGAGGTGTATACTCACTAGTAGATAACTTAAAAAAGAAATATAATTTAGAAATGAAGAAGGTATTTGACCTTCCTGCTAAAAGAGAAATCTTAGGAGATAAGCTTGTTTGTGATATAAACGATATTATCTTCGATGAAGAAATTGAAACAGTAGTTGAAGCATTAGGTGGACATGATGTTCCATATCAAGTTATTTCAGGATGCTTAAAGAAGGGTAAGAATGTTATCACTTCTAATAAGGAAGTTGTTTCAATGCATTTAGAAGAATTCTTAGATATTGCACATAAGAATAATTGTTCATTCTTATTTGAAGCATCAGTTGGTGGTGGAATTCCTATTATCCGTTCATTAATTGATAACACAAAGATTAACGAAGTAAATGATATTTATGGCATCGTAAATGGTACAACAAACTACATCTTAACTAAGATGGCAGATGAAGATTTATCATTTGAAGAAGCATTAGAATTAGCAAAGAAAAATGGATTTGCAGAAGCAAACCCAACAGCTGACCTAGAAGGCTTAGATGGAGTAAGAAAGATTAATATCTTATCTTCTTTAGCATATCAAGGAAATATTAGTAATGATGATATTTATCATTATGGTATTACAGGTATTGATAAGAATATATTAGAACTTGTTAAGAAGGAAGGATATACATTAAAGTTTGTTGCATCATCTCATAGAGATGGAAACAATTGTATTATCCGTGTTGAACCAACAATGGTTCCACTAGGACATCCACTTTCTGCAGTAAAGAATGAATTTAACGCAATTATGTTTACAGGTTCAACTAACGCAGAATTATCATTCTATGGTAAGGGTGCTGGTTCAATTCCAACTGCATCTGCAATTATTGCTGATTTAGTTTCAATTGTTGAAAAGAGATCATATATTGATTATAAGAACCAAAATAAACTTGTTGTTAATAAACAAACAATTAATCCAAATGAATATTATGTAATTGATAGAACAGGTAAAGCTAAGTTTGAATCAAATGTTACTGATGAACATTTACAAGCAGCTAAGTTCTACGCAAGAGTAATTAAGTAATTTAAAGGGTCTCGTTATTGAGACCCTTTATTTATTAAGAAAATGATTTTGAAACTGAATCGATTAAAGGTTGTAATACTTGAGGTACAAATAATATTATTATCATAAAAGCTAATGAGAATAAACCTATTATAATACCTGCAATCGCAGTACCTTTTCTTTTTGAGATGAATATTCCAAGTAAGCAAAATAAGAAGCCTAATCCAGCAAATCCTAATACACCAAATGATGCATATCTTAATATGTTAGCTGCCATCATTAATGCTTCATAATCTTTTTCAGGTGAATTGGCTTTAATCATCCCTTCAACAACTGTATATAAAACAGCATAAGCACCAACAACTACTATACCTAATATAAAGAATATTATAGTTATTGCTAAACCAACATTACCAAGTCTTCCACCTTCACGCTTTCTTGCTTCAATATCAGCTGTTTTATATACTGCATTTGCGCTATTTATAATGGCGTCATCCTCGGTATTAAATCTTTTCTCAAAATTATCTAATCTTGATTTTAAAATATCTATTTGATTATTTAAGTCATGAATCTTAAGAAGAAGTGCGTAATTTGATTGATCCTCTTCGTTAGATTCTTTATCATCATCGTTAGATTCATCCTCAGTTTCATTGTCTAAATCATTGGTTTCACTTTCATCTTCTGATTTATAAGAATCATCATTTTCATCATCTGATGTATCACCTTCATTTGATTCGATATTGCTATCTTCATCACTAGTTACTTCCTCATTAGATTCTAGATTATCTGATGTATTATCATCTTCTATATTAGCTTCAATGTTATCTTCAGTTAAAGCTTCATCTTCAATGACTTCATCTTCAATAATATCTTCAGTTAAAACTTCATCTTCACTATTAGGTGCAGCTTCTTCTAAATAATCGATTGAATCTTCGCTAGAATCATCAATAATTACTTCCTCACTTGAATCTGATTCTATAGTATTATCAGCTTCTATATTAGCTTCAGTATTTTCTTCATTTAAAGAATTATTACCTATAGCTTCATCTAAATTATCATCTAGATTAATACCATTATCTAATTCTTTTAAATCTTTTTCGTTATTACCCATAAATAACACCCTCTTACAATATGTAGATTTTAAAATAGATATTTTAT
>CACZRY010000067.1 GCA_902783745.1 uncultured Erysipelotrichaceae bacterium | reverse complement strand
GGTACTTTTGTTGCATCAAGTGGTGATGCATATGGAATCAATAGATTAGAAATTACAACATCTAAAGCATTAATTACAGTATATCCTTTTCATATTGATATTAATACAAGTGAGCATGATAGTAGTTATTATATTAAAGAATGTATAGATAAATCAGATATTAAATATATTACTAAAAGAATTAATTTTGAATACGACAAATCTCAAGTTGAAGTATTAAGAAGATTTGCAAATAAGGATTTAGTATGTGATTTTAATGATGCGTTAAAGAGCTTGTATTTAGCAAACGCAATGTATTTATCAAGTTTTAAGAATAAAGATGTTATTTTATATGATATAGGTACAAAAGAAGAGGAATTATTTGAAGAAGAATTTATAGAAGAATTAAATAAGAGAAAATAAAAAATCCAACCAATCGGTTGGATTTTACTAATTAAAATTGATTATTCTATAGATATCATCTATAGATTGAAGGTCATGTCTTATTTCTCTTACTTCCTTACCATCTTTAGTATAGATAATTACATCCTTTTCTTCAGGTAATAGGCAGTGGTGTACTCCACCCTTACCATTCATACTATTTTGGTATGAGCCCGTACCAATTAATCCAATATAATTATCTTTTTCATTAGGTAATAAGAAATATCCTTTTTCTCTATCAAATAATACATCATCACAGTCACAAGTAATACCTGCAAGTCTTACTTTCTGCATAGGAGATGTAAGGTTGTTAATTGGTCTTACTTCAATTGGTTCACCTAAAGCAAACATTTCAGGTAATGCAATTAATAATGATCCATTAACTATATGCCATGGATATTCTCCTGTGTTTTTAACACCAACTACCTTATAGATATTTACAGTAGAATCCTTTTGAGAGAATTTACCATTTTCACCTATAATATTTGGCATATCTATATTATTCTTAAGACATAAATCTTTAAGCTTATTAAGCATTCTTTTTATAAATGCGTCATAATTAAAGTTTTCTTCAATTGGTAATGGCATACCACCACCAATATCGAAATTTACTAATGTATTATATTGCTTTTTCGCATTTAAGTAATTGTTAAAAGCTTTTAATAAATTAGCGTCAAATTTATCTTCTTCATAATCGAAGCCTCTTTGATGATAATGAATAGTAGTAAGAGATAATTTAGTATTCTTAACATCATCTAAGATATATTTAATTTCATCATCTAAAAGACCAAATCTATCGTCTTTTACTTCAGGTTCATATTGTGATGATAGATGACAACGGAATCCTACCTTAAGACTTACATTTTTACTCTTAAGATATTCATATTCTCTAATATCATCAATTATATCTATAATGTTATATCCGTTATTGTTAGCATTAATAATTTCATCTAGATAATCATTAAGCTTTAATCCATTAGATACTATAAGCTTATTTTTGAATTCTGGATGATTTTTAAACATTTTTAAAGTTAATAATAAATCATAATAAGATGATGTTTCAAGTCCATCTCCTGCGATAAAAGAAGTCTCAATTTCTTCTTTACCATAATTTGCCTTATTAGCATTTAGATAAATAAAATTACCTTTGTAGCCAGTTTCTTTTATGGCAGCGTTGAATGAATTTTTTAGTGATGTAATATGTTCACTAATAACATCTAAGAAAGTTACCTTTAGTGGTGTTCCATACTCCTTTGCAAGCTTTTCTAAATCATAACCATTGTAGTATAGATTACCATTCTTAATCTCTTTTAATGTTTTCATTGTTATTTACTTTAATCCTTTGCTCCTTCTTAAAAATTCGATTGCCAGAGGCATACCAAATTTCGTGATTATTGCTTGCTTATTTTTGCCATGTTCATGATTCATGATAGCACATAGGTTAACCTATAATCACAACAAAGTTGTTTAGCTAGTTTTACATAGTAGGCCTTTCGTCCTGCGTTAATCCTTATCTTTTGATATGTATTTTTTACCTTTTAAATAAAAAGTACAACCATTAACCAGTTGGTTAATAAAACTGCAAGAAAAAATTTATCACAAATAGTTTTATAATGCAATAAAAAAATTAAAAAAAATATAATAATTTTAAATATGTTTTTCGTGCGCGCGCATTTATAAGAAAATGTATGAGATTTATTCGAAATATGTTTTTTAATTTTTTTTACAAATAATGTTGACTTATTCAAAAAATGGTTTATAATAAGGCTAATCCTACTAAAAAGATAGGAAATGTGGAAATTAAAAAAACGAGGTGATATTATGGCTATTATGGATAGCGGATGTATGGACGATTGTGACTGTTGTATGAAGAATAGTCATGATGTCATTTATGACTTATATAAATAAAAAATGACAAATAAAATTAACAATAAATAAGATTATAGAAAAAGAGGATAAAATTATGAGCAATAAAAATTATAAATTTGAAACATTACAATTACATGTAGGACAGGAAAATCCAGATCCTGCAACAGGTGCAAGAGCTGTACCTATTTATTTAACATCATCATATGTATTTAACAATTCAAAGCATGCAGCAGATAGATTTGGTTTAAGAGATGCTGGTAATATTTATGGTAGATTAACAAATCCTACACAGGATGTGTTTGAAAGAAGAATTGCAAGATTAGAAGGTGGAGCTGGTGCATTAGCTGTTGCATCAGGTGCAGCTGCAATAACTTATGCGTTAGAAGCTTTAGCATTTGCAGGAGATCATATTGTTGCAGCAAATAATATTTATGGTGGTTCTATAAATTTATTAGAATACACACTACCAAATTATGGTATTAATACTACATTTGTAAAGCCTACTCCAACTGATATCGATAAGGCTATTAAAGAAAATACTAAGGCAGTATTTATTGAAACATTAGGAAATCCAAATTCAGATGTTGTAGATATTGAAGAGATTGCAAAGGTTGCACATAAGCATAACATTCCACTTGTAGTTGATTCAACATTCGCAACACCATATCTTGTAAGACCAATAGAATATGGTGCAGATATTGTAGTACATTCTGCAACTAAGTTTATAACAGGTCATGGTACAGGACTTGGTGGTGTAATCATTGAAGGCGGTAAGTTTGATTGGAAGAAGAGCGGAAAGTTCAAGCATTTAGTTGAACCAAATGCATCTTATCATGGTGTATCATTCTATGATGCAGTAGGTCCACAAGCATTTGTAACTTATATTAGAGCAATTCTTTTACGTGATACAGGTGCTGCAATTTCACCAGTTAATGCGTTTATTGCATTACAAGGTCTTGAAACATTATCATTACGTGTTGAACGTCATGTAGAAAATGCGTTAAAGGTTGTAAAATATTTAGAATCTAATCCAAAGGTACTAAAGGTTCATCATCCATCAGTATCTAAGGATAAGGCTCAACAGGAATTATATAAGAAGTATTTCCCTAATGGTGGAGGTTCAATCTTTACATTTGAAATTAATGGTAGTGAGGCAGATACATTAAAGTTTATTGATAACTTAAAATTATTCTCATTACTTGCAAATGTTGCAGATGTAAAATCTCTTGTTATTCACCCATTTTCAACAACTCATTCAGAATTAAGTGAAAAGGAATTAGAGAATGTAGGTATTTATAAGAATACAGTAAGATTATCAATTGGTACTGAACATATCGATGATATCATTGATGATTTAGATACTGCATTTAAAGCAATTTAGTAATAAAGGAGGAATTATTATGTGTAATATGATGTATATGAAATTAAGACAATTTAAGAGTATTTTCAATAATAATTCC
>CACZRY010000066.1 GCA_902783745.1 uncultured Erysipelotrichaceae bacterium | reverse complement strand
GCTTCTATAATCCATATTTATTGTTCCAATAAATGCGTATTTATTATCTATAATAATATTTTTCGCATGATTAAATCCATCTTTATATTCATATATTTTAACACCTGCAAGTAAAAGCTTTCTATAATTAGCCTCCCCCATCCAATAAACAATCTTTTTATCTGGAATACCAGGCATTAATATTCTAACATCAACACCTGATTTTGCCTTCATCCAAAGTAGATTAATCATTTGATCATCTATTATAAAATATGGTGTTGATATATATATTTTTTCTTGTGCATTCATGAATAAAGAAATAAATAAGTTATATGATGTATCTACACTATTTGATGGACCATCACCAAATGGTATAATTACATTTCTTATATCATAATTAGTTTCTTTATAATCTGGCTTATAATCTAGCTTTAATTCTTCTTGTGTAGATACATACCACATAGATGAAAACAAATAAACGAATGTATTTACAGCTTCGCCTATGTATTTACCACAATTATCTCTCCAATAGCCAAATCTTGTTACCTTATGGATATATTCATCACTAAAATTATCTCCACCACAATATGCGATAACACCATCTATTATAGTTATTTTTCTATGGTCTCTATAATTTACTAATAAGTTAATACTAAATCCTAAAGGTTCATAATTATTAATTTGGCAATTCTTAATGTGTTCAAGTCTTCTTATTAATCTTCTTGATATACCAATAGAACCAACAGTATCATAAAGAATATATATTTTTACACCTTCATTACCTTTTTTAGTTAATACATCTATTACCTTATCCATTAAATATCCACTTCTTAGGATAAATGATTCTATTAAAATATAATGCTTAGCCTTAGACATTTCTTCTAGCATATCAATAAATTTATCTTCTATATCAGAAAAGAATATATATTTAGTATTTCTATATACTGGTGCGTATAGATCGTCCCCTAATATATTAATAATGTTTTTATCTACTTTAGAAAGATCATTTAAATCATATTCATTTGAAGTACGATATTTTTTCATTGCCTTAAATATCTTTTCTCTTTTTTTCTTAGAGTAGCTTCTTGATGTACTATTTAGGAAATAAATAATTATAAATACATATGGTATTAAAATTATTAAAAATACCCATAATGTTTTATAATTTGTTGACATATCAAGTCTTGATACATAAAAAGAGAAAAATACGCCTAATAATTGGATTGCAAGTAAAATTAAACCTGTAATAGAACCATATAAATATCCTTCAGCTCCAATTACAAATATAAAGAATACTGCAACTAAAGTTATATTTACTGCAAGAATTAATATCGCAAGTAATATGAAGAATAATCTTTTCCAAATAGGCATTCCTCTACGCTCATTTAAAGTCATATTCTAATCCTTTCCTTTATAATAAAAACATCTAACTAATTATAACATATTTTTTAAAAAAAATTTAAAAAAGAGCTATGAAAACATAGCTCAATTAAAATATTTTAGTATTCACAATTCTTTGGTGTTCTTGGGAATGGAATTACATCACGGATGTTTTCAACACCTGTTAAGTACATAATTAATCTTTCAAATCCTAAACCGAATCCTGAATGGATATTTCCACCATAGCGTCTAGTATCTAAATACCAAGCTACAGTATCCCTATCAATATTGAATTCTTTCATCTTCTTTTCTAGTACTTCTAAGTTTTCTTCTCTTTGAGATCCACCCATTAATTCTCCTGAACCAGGTACTAATAAGTCTACTGCCGCAACAGTCTTTCCATCTGGATTATCCTTCATGTACCAAGCCTTAATATCTCTTGGCCAGTCTGTTACAAAGACAGGACCAAATTTAGAAGTTAAGAAGATTTCATGTTCATGCTGAATATCATCATTGTATGATGGCATAAATTCCCACTTCTTACCTGAATTTAATAATAGGTCAACTGCGTCATGATGAGTAATTCTCTTGAAATCAGATGTAATAAGGTTAGTTAATCTATCCTTTAACCCCTTTTCTATGAATTGATCACAGAAATTAATTTCATCAGGGCACTTTTCTAATACATATTTAATAACATATTTAACTAATTCTTCTTCAGTATCCATTAAACCATTTAAATCACAGAATGCCATTTCTGGTTCAATCATCCAGAATTCATTTGCGTGAGTCTTGTTGTTAGAATTTTCTGTACGGAATGTAGGTCCAAATGTATAAACATCACTAAATCCCATTGCGAAAGTTTCAACTTGAAGCTGTCCTGAACCTGTTATGAATGCTTGCTTACCAAATAGGTCACGAGAAAAATCTACTTTACCATCTTCTCCCTTAGGTAAGTCATTAAAATCAAGTGTTGTAATCTTAAACATTTGGTTAGAACCTTCACAGTCAGCACATGTAATAAGTGGTGTATGTACATATACAAATCCGTTAGATTGGAAATATTCATG
>CACZRY010000065.1 GCA_902783745.1 uncultured Erysipelotrichaceae bacterium | reverse complement strand
TGTTATAAATGGTATATCATTAGATGATGCAGTATTTGATGATAAGGTTGCATTAGTATTAGGTAATGAAGGTAATGGAATATCAGATGAGGTATTTAATGTAATACAAAAAAATATCTATATTCCCTTAAAAAACACTGAATCTTTAAACGTTTCAGTTGCAGGGGCTATAATTATGTATGAGATGTCAAAAAAAGCTTAAATAGGCTTTCTTTAACATCTTTTTATTTGTATAATTACTATAAAGGTGGTTGATATGATGGATGAAAAGAAAAGAAGTCATGTAATCGTAAGAACAAGTATAATTGGTATATTTGCGAATGTATTACTTGTTATATTTAAAGGAATTGTTGGTATACTTGCAAATTCAGTTTCAATTATTATGGATGCATTAAATAATTTAACAGATGCACTATCTAGTGTTATTACGATTATAGGTACAAAGCTTTCTTTAAAAAGACCAGATAAAAACCATCCATATGGATATGGTAGAATAGAATATATTACATCTACTCTTATTGCTGCATTAATACTTTTTGCAGGAGGTATGGCTTTATATGAATCAATTAATTCCATAATTGATTATTATAAGAATGGTACTATGCCAGATTATCAAATATATTCAATTATAATTATTTCTATGGCTATAGTTGTAAAAATATTATTAGGATTATATTTTAGATATCAAGCTAAGAATGTTAATTCAGAAAATTTAAATTCATCAGGACTTGATGCGTTATTTGATTCATTATTATCAATAGGTACATTAATATCATTAATATTTGCGATGACCTTACATTTTTATATTGAAGGATATGTTGGTATTTTAATTGGTTTATTCATTATTAAATCAGGTATTGAATTAATAAAAGAATCTTTATCATCTATGATTGGTAATAGATTTGATAAAGATTTAATTAAAGAAATTAAGCAAGATATTGTAAGAATACCTAATGTGTTAGGTGCTTATGATTTAATATTAAATAGCTATGGACATAATAAGAATATAGGTTCAATTCATATTGCAGTATCTGATACATTACAAGCTTTAGAAATACAAAAAATAGAAAGAGAAATTGCATCCTTAATGCAAGAAAAATATAATACAATTCTAACAACAGGAATATATGTATTAAATTCTAAAGATGAAGATGTAAAAGAAATGAATAAATCATTAAATGATATAATAAAGAAGCATAAGAATGTGTTACAATATCATGGATTTTATTATGAAAAGAATAAAGATATTATGAGCTTTGATTTAGTTATTTCATTTGATGAAGAAGATGTAGATAATTTAATATTATCAATTAAAGATGATATGCAAAAATTATATCCTAATACAACTATTTTAATTAATTATGATCAGGATTTTAGTTTATCAGAATAACTATTAATTAGGGGGAGAATATGCTAGATATAATAATACCTCAATATAGTGAGGATAATAATATGATCAAGCCATTGCTTGATTCAATTAAAAATCAAATAGATATAGATTTTTCATTAATAAATATAACAATAGTAAATGATTATTCTAATACATTATTAGACTTAGATTTCTTAGATTCTTATAATTTAGGAATTAAATATTATAGAAACGAAAGAAACACAGGACCAGGTCTTGCAAGACAATATGGAATTTTAAATACAAATGATAAATTTATTATGTTTATAGATGCAGATGATATACTATATTCTAATAAATCTTTATATTATGTAATTGATTTTATTAAAAAGAATAATCCTGATTATGTAATAGGAAATATTGCAGTAGAAGATATTATTAATGGAAAAGAATCAGTTGTAATAAGAAAGGGAAGAGATACATTTCCATGGATGCATTCAAAGATATATAAAAGAGAATTCTTAGTTAAAAATGATATTATATTCCATCCAAATATTAGATATGTAGAAGATCAATATTTTACAACATCAGTATTAGGATTTATAAGAGAAAAGGATTTATTATTTTTAGATAAAGAAATAGTATTATGGAAAAGAAATACTAATTCTTTAACAAGAAAGAAGACTAAATATCATTATTTAATATCTATATTTGATGATTTCTTTAATGCGCCACTATATACTTATGAATTTTTAAAAAGCCATAATTGTTATTTAAAATATAGTTATATTATTAATGCAACATTTGGTATTTATATTATCTTAAATTCAAGTGTATTTGAATCTATGGAATTAAATGATATGAAAGAAGAATATGAAGAAAAATTCTTATCATATATTAAGTTAACAAGAAATTTATTTATTATTGCTAATAAAAATGATTTAGAAAAAATGTTTAATGAAGAATTAAATCAGTTAGTAATAAGAAATGATATTAAAAATGTATCATGTAATTTTACTTCATTTTTAAATAAATATATAACTAAAAAAGCATCCTAAGATGAAATATTATTCTATCTTAGGATATTTTTTTGAAAAAATAAACTAAAACATCTTTTAAAAATAAAAAAAACATTATATAATTAGCTGATGTTTTGTTTTGGCGACTACTATAATTTTTGATTATGGGGAGAGTGTTAATGTGGCGTTTAAAGGCATAAACGACGAATTTAAGTTTAATAGAAATTCAAATTTTGATTCTGAATTTAATAAATCTATATCTGAGTTTAAACCTATGCCTGCAATACCAAATGCGGTAGGTAAGGAAGAAGCTTCATTACCAGATGAAGAAGCTTCAGCTCCAGAAGATTTTTCTAATGCAGAAAACGAGCGTTTGACTAAAAAAGAAACTGAAAAAAGTCGAAAAGAAAGAATAAATGAAGAAAAAGAAAATTTAGATAATCTAAATAAATATAAAAATCAGGATACAGGTAGAATTGATGAAACATCTACTTCAACAGTTGATGCATCAAGTGCTTCAGGCGCAACTTCTACAACTGCAGCAGCATCTACATCATCTTCAGCAGTAGTTGCAACATCTACTTTTGCAGGAGGTATTACAATTATTGCAGCTGGTGCGATTATTGTTGGTGCTGTTAGTGCTGATGCTTTAAGTAAGAATCCATTAATAGATAGAGTATCTATTGTTTGTGGCTCAGACTTTTTATGTTATGACTTTGATATCAAAGATGATACAAATAGTGGATATAAGGTAAGAATTTATAAAGGTAATGAAGTTATATTTGAAACTGAAATTACTGAAATGGGACATCAGCGTAAGATAGTACCTGGTTTAACTCCTTTATGTCAGTATGAACTAAGAGTTGTATCTGATGAGCAATTAGGAGAACAAGCATATCTTAGAGAAAAGGTTAATACTTCTTGGTCAACTGATCCTAAGATGCTTATTAATTTTGAACCAGAAGTTGATTATGAAAATGGTCTTTATAATCTATATTATGAGGTTTATTTTTCAGATTATAAAAAATTATATTCAAATCCTTATGTAGAATTTGTTACTAAATCAGATGATAATGTTTTATCTACAGTAACTGATGATACATTTAGTGATGATGGATTTATGAGAGGATATTTAACTCCTCCTAATAATACAACAATTGAAGCTTATGGTTATTGTTTTAATGACCAAGATGAAATTGATGTAGGTAATTATAAATATGATGTAGTATACCCTTCTGATTTAGAAATAAAGAAGTCAGTATCTACATATAGCTTTAAAACTGATTCTTTTTCTGAAGAAATTGATTATGATAATGGTTATGTTATAACTCTTAATACAGGATTTAATAATCAATATGATCCAAAAGAGAAATATAGAATCAATGTATATAATGATAACAATGAGCTTATTACTCAAACTGAATATAGTGATTCAAGTACACAAACTGTAACAATACCATTTGATATAAGAAATGTATCATTTGAGCTTGAGGTTGCAAGAATTGATGGTACAAATGAATTATTACTTGATACTAAAACACTTGAATATCATATTGATAACCCAGTTATTTCTGGTATGGAATTCTTCTATTCTGGAAGTGGCTATGGTATATCATGTGATGTTAATGAGGAATTATTTAGTAATAAGCGATTAATGAGTAGCATTATAATTGAATTTAAAGATGGTACAACAAAGAATGTTTTAGTAGATGAAGATTTACGTGAAACTCAATTCTTACATGAAGCGATGTTTGATGAGGAAGATGATACTGTTACAATCGATAATGTTTCTAACATCAAGTTTAAGATTTATGATGATACTACTATTTATGGTTCATATGATTTAGGTAAGGTTGAAACAGATATTACATTAGGCGAATTTGATGTTAATACTGATGGTTCAATTTCATTACCATATGATATTGATATTAAGGATTCAAGCTATACATTTGATGATGTATTTATTCAATATAAGTCAGGTTCATATGAAGTATTTGAGTCTTCTGATATAGCTGGAGATTTAATTATTAATGAATTAAATGATAATATCTTACAGGGTGATTTTGAAATCAAAGTATTAAATCGTGATGGTGTAAGAATTAGATATAATGCATTAACAAATAAAGTTAACCTAAATGCACAATTAGAAATTGATTCATATGTTTCATATATTTCATCAAATCTTGAGACTAATACAAAGTTTACTGCAACTATTGACGGTAAAAAAGTTAATATGGGTGTTAAGCTTGAAAATATTAAGAAGGAAATTGTAGATGGTGAAGAAACATTAGTATATGATTTTATTTATGTACCAGCTCAAGATTCATATTATGCAATACCAGGTCTTTCATATGATGGATATACTCAATATAAAATCACATCACTTGGATTTGATGGAATAACTGATCAAGAGGTTAAAATTGAAGTTGACCCTGATATCATAGATGCATATGCAGGCGCATCATCACCGTTACATGAATATAGTGTAGGTAATACTTTTAATGAAGATGCAAAGAATTCTTATGTTAAAACAAAAAATAGTGATGGTACTGTTAATTATTATTTCTATTTAGAATTAAATGATACCGCAACAGCAGGTTCACATAGTACTAAGCTAAAAGCTCATTATAAGGATTCTAATGATATAGATAGATATATTTATATAGATACAATTGGAAATGGATTATATCAATTATTAGATGTTCCTGAACTAGATTATGATTTTAGTTTAAATCTATTCTTTAATAATACTGATGGA
>CACZRY010000064.1 GCA_902783745.1 uncultured Erysipelotrichaceae bacterium | reverse complement strand
ATAGCGTATGCAATAGATTCTGTATCTGATGTTGCATGAAATATTGCACCATTCATTTCAAATGTTTTTCTTAATTCATCTGCGTTAGTTAAGTTTCCATTATGTACTAATGCAAGATTACCTTTTACGTGTCTTACTGTAAGAGGTTGAATATTGTTTGGGTTATCTCCACCTGTAGTAGAATATCTAACATGGCCAACTGCCATATTACCCTTTCCTAATGAATTAAGTGATTCTTTTGTGAATACATGCTCAACTAAGCCTTTACCCTTAAAGTGTCTAAATATACCATCATCACAAACTGCGATACCTGCAGATTCTTGACCTCTATGTTGTAGTGCAAATAATCCTAAATATGTAGTTTGTGCAACGTTTGATGTTTTATCTTCGAATATTCCAAAAACACCACATTCTTCATGTATTGAATCGAACATAATATGCTCCTTTATTTACCAGAATTGCCATAATTTGATAATACTCTTGCGGAAGGGTCATTCACATTACAGCCTTCCCAGTTTTTGTTAGGCATCCAGAAATCTTTTACCATTTCAGCCTGTCCTTTATAGTATTTTTCAAATATTTCTCTATATAATAGAGACTCTTTTGTAAATGGCTTTGCAAAAGAATACAAAGAAGATTTTATCACAAATTCCTCATCAGTGTAAAGATTATTAGCATAATCTTTTAAATAATCTACCATTGAATGTCCTACAGCGTCACTAAATGCGGCTTTATCACGCATTAAAATGTTATATGGTATTAGATTATCTTTTTCAAATGCATGTCTTAGTAAGTATTTTCCCATATTATATTTATTCATTTTAACTTCAGGATTAATAGACATTACATATTTAACAAAATCTAAATCTCCAAATGGAACTCTTGCCTCAAGTGAATTTGTGGCAATACATCTATCAGCACGTAATACATCATACATATGTATTTCTTTAATTCTTTTTACTGCCTCAGCTTGGAATTCCTTAGCGTTAGGTGCAAAATCGGTATATTTATATCCGAATAACTCATCTGAAATTTCACCTGTAAGAATTACTCTTAAATCTGTGTTTTCATGTATATATTTACAAATTAGATACATACCAATAGAAGCACGGATTGTTGTTATATCATATGTTGCAAGAGAATATATTACATTTTCTAAAGCATCAAATATATCCTTTTTAGTGAATATAACCTCAGTATGTTTTGAACCAATAAATGATGCAACCATTTTTGCATATTTTAAATCAATTGCATCTTTTTCCATTCCTATTGCGAAAGTCCTTAATGGTTTGTTTAAAATCTTAGTTGCGATACCGCAAACTAAAGAAGAATCAAGACCACCAGATAATAAGAATCCTATTGGTGAATCTGAATCTAATCTTTTTTCAACACCTTTAATTAATTTATCATGTATGTTTTTGCATATTTCATCTAGACTATCATCAATTACCTTATCTACTTTAGTTGGATCTGAATAACAATGAAATTCATTATTGTAAAAATAATGTCCTGGTGGGAATGGTAATATTTTATCGCATACATCTATTAAGTTTTTAGGTTCTGATGCGAATACTATTTCATTAAATTTATTATAACCATAATAAAGAGGTCTTATACCGATAGGGTCACGTGCTGCAATAAATTGATTTGTATCTCCATCATAAATTATCATTGCAAATTCACTATCTAGCATTTTGAACATAGAAGTACCATATAAATTGTATAATGGAAGAATAATTTCACAGTCGGAATCACTTTTGAATGTATATCCTTTATTAATTAAATCTTCCTTTAGCTTTCTAAATCCATATATTTCACCATTACAAACTGAAATTTTATTTCCTAATTGAAATGGTTGCATACCACTTTCATTTAGTCCCATTATTGCAAGACGATGAAATCCAATGAAACCACCTTTTTTAAGATTTATGATTCTTGTCATATCAGGACCTCTAGATATAGTGTTATTAAAGTCCTTAATGTATTTATCTAAGCTATCATTTCCTATATATCCCATTATTGAGCACATATTTTAATCTCCTTTTAAAATGGCTAATGTGCCTAGATAAATCTAGACACATAGCTATAATTTATAAATTAAGATTCTTGTAAATCTTGTAATGCCTGGTAACCTTCCTCACCAGTTCTAACCTTAACTGCGTTAATAACGTTATATACAAAAATCTTTCCATCTCCAATATGACCAGTGTATAATGTCTTTTTAGCAACATCTATAACTTGTCTAACTGGGACTTTTGCAACAACTACATCAACTTGTACTTTTGGAAGTAATGTTGCTTCAACCTTAACACCACGGTAGTATTCTGGTTGTCCTTTTTCAACACCACAACCCATTACGTGTGTTACAGTCATACCTGTAATTCCAATTGCCATTAAAGATTCCTTTAATGATTCAAGCATTCTTTCTTTGCATATAATAGATACTTTACTGAATCCTGTTGTAACCTCAGGCGATTTACTATCAGTTACATCTTCAACAACTGAAACTGGTACAGCTTCAGGTAATGGAGTATCTCCAGATACAATTAATGCTTTATAGTTCTTATCAAGTGAATAATCAATTGGATCTACTGCAGGAACGAAATCTGCATATGCTGATAGAAGACCATGTTCAGATATATCCATACCCTTAATTTCATCTTCAACACTGCATCTAATACCAACTGTTTTCTTTAGGATGAAGAATGTTATAAAAATTAGAACTCCTGCCCATAAAACAATTGATACAATACCGATTAGCTGAATTCCTAATACTGCCATACCATGGCCAAAAGAAGTACCATGGATTAATGCATAAATAGGACCATCAATTCCTAAGAATGATTTTGATGTTGCAAATAATCCTGCAGCAATAGTACCAAATACACCATTTACAAAGTGTACTGAAATAGCACCTGCTGGATCATCAATATGTAATTTTGTATCAATAATAATTACTGATGCATAAACTAATATACCTGATATTACACCAATTATTGCAGCACCGATTGCATCAACTGCATGACATCCAGCAGTTATTGCAACAAGACCTGCTAAAGATGCATTTAAGCACATAGATACATCAGGCTTACCATTCTTAATCCAAGTTAATAATAAGCATGAACATGTTGCAACTGCAGGTGCAATTGTTGTTGTTGCAAATATTTGTGCAACCTCTTCAATAGTAGAAGCTGGAGCTGAGTTGAATCCATACCAGCCAAACCATAGAATAAATACACCAAGTGCACCAAGTGGAATTGAGTGTGCTTGGAATGCGTTAATCTTTGTAACCTTACCAGCATCATCTCTAATATATTTACCTGTTCTTGCGCCAATCATCCATGCACCAATTAAAGCACATACACCACCAACAGAGTGGATAGCAGCAGAACCAGAAATATCAATAAATCCAATCCAGTTACCTTCATTAATACCCCAAGTAATAGCTAATTGAGAAAGCCATCCGCCTCCCCAAACCCAGTGAGCTTCAATAGGGTAAATAATTAATGAAATAATAGCTGAATAAATACAATAAGCACTAAATTTAGTACGTTCAGCAACAGCACCAGATACAATAGTAGATGCAGTTGCACAGAATAATAAGTTAAAAATAAATGATAACCAATCGAAATTACTAAAATCAGTGAATACACCCATAGTAGGTAATCCTAAGAATCCTCCTAATGCATCTTCACCTAATAATAATCCACCACCAAGTAATGTAAATGTTACAGTACCAATACAGAAGTCCATTAGGTTCTTCATCATAATATTTCCAGCATTTTTAGCACGTGTAAAACCTGTTTCTACCATGGCAAATCCAGCTTGCATAAAGAATATTAATGCACAGCCAATGATTGCCCAAAGACCAGTACCGCCAAAAACGCCACTAATGTCGTTAATGTTCATTATATTCCCCTCCTAAAAAATTATTATCTTACTCCGAATAATAAGTCACCATATGTAGGATATGGCCATACTTCCTTATCTACATGTTCTTCTAAAGAATCAATAATATTTCTTAATGATTCCATCTTAGGTAAGACTTTGTTTCTATAATATAGTGAAGCCTCTTCAATTTTTGATGGAATATGAGTTAATGCACCCTTTAAAGAAGTTACTTCAACAAATGCATCTCTTAATCCATTAGATAAAACATTTAATTCAGCTTCCTCATATGTAGTATCAATAGCTAAATTCTTTTTCATTTCAATGTTTTTAGTTAAAGAATAAGTATATTTTGAAATAGTTGGTAAATAACCTTTTAAAGTCATATCAATTGCAGTTTTAGCTTCAATATTTACAACCTTACAATAATGTTCTTGACCAATTTCATATCTTGCATGAATTTCAGCATCTGAATATATATTATTATCCTTAAATAATTTAATATTCTTTGGATCAATATAATATGGTAATGCTTCAGGTGTAGATGCTAAATTTAATAATCCACGCTTTTTAGCCTCAGAAACCCAAGCTTCATCATATCCATTTCCATTAAAGATAATTCTTTTATGTTTAATAATTGTATCCTTAATGATTTCATGTAAATCCTTATCAAAATCAGTAGATTTTTCTAAAGTATCAGCAAATTCCTTTAATACTTGTGCAACCGCAGTATTTAACATAATGTTACAACAAGAGATTGAATCGGATGAACCTAATGCACGGAATTCAAATTTGTTTCCTGTAAATGCGAAAGGAGAAGTTCTGTTTCTATCTGTTGAATCCTTTGGTAATGGTGGTAATACATCCGCACCAATCTTTAAGAATGAGCTACCATTACTCTTTAATGCCTTACCTGTTTCAATATGATCTAATACATTTTGTAATTCAGAACCTAAGAAAATAGAAATGATTGCAGGAGGTGCCTCGTTTGCACCTAAACGGAAGTCGTTTGAAGCAGAAGCACAGCTAATTCTTAATAAATCCTGATATTCATCAACTGCTTTAATAACAGAAACTAGGAATAATAAGAATTGTGCATTATCCCATGGAGTAGCACCTGGTTCTAATAGATTTAGGCCGGTATTTGTAGACATAGACCAGTTATTGTGCTTTCCACTTCCGTTAACACCCTTAAATGGTTTTTCATGAAGTAAACAAACTAAATCATGTTTCTTAGCGATTTTTTGCATAAGCTCCATTGTAATTTGATTATGGTCTGCAGCAACATTTGTTGTTGAGAATATAGGAGCAAGCTCATGCTGTGCTGGTGCAACCTCATTATGTTCAGTTTTTGCAAGAATACCAAGCTTCCATAATTCTTCATTTAATTCATTCATAAATGCTTGAACTCTTGGCTTAATAATACCAAAATAATGATCATCTAATTCTTGTCCCTTAGGAGACATTGCACCAAATAATGTTCTACCTGTATAAATTAAATCAGGTCTTTTATCATAATACTTTTTATCAATTAAGAAGTATTCTTGTTCTGGACCTACTGTAGTCTTAACATTTTTAATATCAGTATGACCGAATAATTTTAAAATTCTTATTGCTTGTTTTGATAATGCTTGCATTGAACGAAGAAGTGGTGTCTTCTTATCTAATGCTTCACCACCATAACTACAGAATGCTGTTGGAATACATAAGCATTTGTCTTTAATAAAAGCGTATGATGTAGGATCCCATGCAGTATATCCTCTTGCTTCAGCAGTAGCTCTAAGACCACCTGATGGGAATGATGATGCATCAGGCTCACCTTTTACTAATTCCTTACCTTTAAATTCCATAATAACTCTTCCATCTGCATCAGGTGAAATAAAGCTATCATGCTTTTCAGCAGTTGTACCTGTCATTGGCTGGAACCAATGTGTATAATGTGTTGCTCCGTTTTCAACTGCCCAATCCTTCATAGCTTGCGCTACAGAATTTGCAACGGATAAATCTAATTCAGTGTCATTATCTATTGTTTTTCTTAATGATTTATAAACATCACTAGATAATCTTGACTTCATAACTTTGTCATCAAACACCAAACATCCAAAATAATCTTGTACCTGTTTCATAAATTTCCTCCTTAACAAATAAAAAAGAGGCAAGGGAGCATAAGATGCATAATACATCAGGCTCCTTTGCCTCGCGTTTTTTATTTACACGCTTATTCTAATCCTAAAAAAATTAGTTGTCAACAACAATTTTAAATTTTATTTCAAAAATAGACAAAAAAACGCAAAAAGTTCGTTTGAATTAGTAAATATATTGAATTTTATTTTAAAAATAGGTTGACTATCGAATTTAAAAGTGATAAATTATAGAGGAACAAGGACGTTCACCTAATTTTTAGGGGTACTTTACCCTCTAATTATTGGGTGAGCGCCCTTTTTATTATTTAAGGAGGTCTTTTAATGAAAAAAGAAGGAGAAATTAGAATCCCTGCAGGATGTGCAATTGCTGCAATGATATCTAAAAATGGTGAATTAATGTCTGGTAAGAAGATTGTTGATGCAATGGCAACAATGCATGACAGATCAAATGGCTTAGGCGGTGGCTTTTCTGGATATGGAATATATCCTGAATATAAAGATTATTATGCATTACACGTATTTTATAATGATAATAATATAAAAACAAAGACTGAAGCATATTTAAATGAAGTATTTGATATAGTTGACTATTCAAGAATTCCAACTAAAAAAATTAAGGCTATAAAGGATGAACCATTAATTTGGCGTTATTTTGTAAAGCCTAATGCGAACAAATTAAGAGAATCTCAATTAACAGAAGATGAATATACAATGAGAGTTGTTACAAAGATTAATGATACATTTGATGGAGGATATGTATTCTCATCTGGTAAAAATATGGGTGTATTTAAGGCTGTTGGTTATCCTGAAGAGGTAGGAGAATTCTATAGATTAGATGAATATAAAGGATATATGTGGACAGCACATGGTAGATATCCAACAAATACACCTGGTTGGTGGGGTGGTGCTCACCCATTTGCGTTACTTGATTATACTATTGTACATAATGGTGAAATATCAAGCTATGATGCAAATAGAAGATTTATAGAAATGTTTGGTTATAAATGTTCATTAAAAACTGATACTGAAGTTATTACATATATTGCTGATTTCTTATTAAGAAGAGAAGGATTATCACTAAATGAATTTGCAACAGTTGTTGCAGCACCATTTTGGGAACAAATCGATGAAATGACTGATTTAGATGAAAAGAAGAAAATTACTTTCTTAAGAAATAATTATGCATCTTTATTAATAACTGGTCCATTTTCTATTATTTTAGGATTTAAAGGTGGACTTATGGCATTAAATGATAGATTAAAATTAAGAAATTTAGTTGTATCAGAAAAAGATGATGTTGTTTATCTAGCAAGTGAAGAATGTGCTTTAAGAAGCATGAGAAGTGATTTAGATGAAATATGGGCTCCTAAGGGTGGAGAGCCTGTTATTATAAAGGTAAAGGAGGGCATGTACTAATGAAAGATTATAGTGGATATTTTTATCCTAAATATGAAATAGTAAGAAATAATGATATATGCTCAAGATGTCGTTTATGTGAACGTGAGTGTGCAAATGAGGTTCATTATTATAATGAAAAAGGCCATATTATGCTTGCACATGATGAAAAATGTGTATCTTGTATGAGATGTGTTGCAGTATGTCCTATGAAATGCTTAAAGATAGTTGAATCTGATTGTAGCATTAAAAGAAATGCAAACTGGACATCTAACCTTGTAGAAGAAATATATAAGCAATCTAATACTGGTGGTGTATTATTATCATCTATGGGTAATCCTAACCAAATGCCTTCATACTTTGATAGAATTTTAATTAATGCATCACAAGTAACAAATCCATCAATTGATCCATTAAGAGAACCAATGGAAACAAGAGTATTCTTAGGCAAAAAGCCTACACATATAAAAAGAAATCTTGATGGAAGTATAAATTTAGATATGGAGCCTCAATTAAAAATTGACACTCCTATTATGTTTGGTGGTATGTCTTATGGCGCAATATCACTTAATGCACATAAAGCACTTGCAGGTGCTGCAAAAAGATTAGGAACTTTTTATAACACAGGTGAGGGTGGCTTACACCAAGATTTAGAAGGCTTTAAGGATAATACAATTGTTCAAGTAGCATCAGGTAGATTCGGTGTTTATAAGGATTATTTAGATTCTGGTTCTGCGATTGAAATAAAAATGGGACAAGGTGCAAAGCCTGGTATTGGTGGTCACTTACCTGGTAAGAAGATGGTTGGTGATGTTTCTAAAACAAGAATGGTACCAGAAGGTTCTGATGCAATATCTCCAGCACCACACCATGATATTTATTCTATTGAAGATTTAAAACAATTAGTTGATTCATTAAAGGAAGCTACTAATTTTAAAAAGCCAATTATAGTTAAGGTTGCAGCAGTACATAATATCGCAGCTATTGCCTCAGGTATCGCAAGAAGTGGTGCGGATATTATTGTAATTGATGGTTATAGAGGAGGTACAGGTGCTGCACCTACAAGAATAAGAGATAACGTAGGTATTCCTATTGAGCTTGCGTTAGCATCTGTAGATCAAAGATTAAGAGAAGAAGGTATTAGAAATAATATTTCACTTGTTGCTGCTGGTTCAATTCGTTCCTCTGCAGACGTAATAAAAGCAATAGCTTTAGGTGCGGATGCAGTATATATTGGTACAGCTGCATTACTTGCAATGGGATGCCATTTATGTAGAAATTGTCAAAGTGGTAAATGTAATTGGGGTATTGCTACACAAGATGAAAACTTAACTAAGAGATTAGATCCTAAGATTGCTGAAGAAAGATTAGTAAATCTAATCAATGCCTGGACATATGAAATAAAAGAAATGATGGGTGGTATGGGAATTAATTCTATAGAAACCCTAAAAGGTAATAGATTGATGCTTAGGGGTTTAGGTTTGAATCAAGTTGAACTTGATATATTAGGCATTAATCATGCAGGAATGTAGGTGAATTTATGGTTATTGATGCAAGAAGCTTTAAAAGCTATAAGGATTTAAATCAAGCAATTAAAAATTCAAAATATAAGGATATTGAGGTTATAAATACTTTAGGAGATAGATTTATTGGTGATGCATTAGTAGATAAAAATATAAAAATTACTAATGGTATTCCTGGTAATGCACTTGGTGCGTATATGGATGGCGCTAAAATTGAAGTATATGGTAATGTTTCTGATGCAACAGGGGATACTATGAATAAAGGTGAAATAATTATCCATGGTAATGCTGGTGATGCATTAGGATACGCAATGCGTGGCGGTGAAATATATGTAAGAGGAAACACTGGTTATAGAAGTGGTATTCATATGAAGGCTTATTTAGATAAAAAGCCTGTAATGATTATTGGAAATAAGGCTGGTTCTTTTTTAGCTGAATATATGGCTGGTGGATATATTGTTGTATTAGGATTAGATAATCCTAAGGAAATAATAGGTGATTTCTCATTTAAGGGTATGTATGGTGGTAAGGTATATATAAGAGGTAAATATAAAAATAAATCTGAAAGATTATTAATTAATGAAGCTAAAGAAGAGGATTTATTAGAAATTATGCCTTACTTAAAAAAGTTTTCTAAATACTTTAATTTGAATTTAGATGATTTAATTAAGGATGGATTTAGTGTTGTAACTCCAAATAGCTCAAATCCATTTAAGGCCCATTATGTTGCAAATTAGTATAATACTAATTTTAAAACAAAAGTAGATGTTATATAATAGACTATATTATTTAAATTTAGGAGGACTTTATTATGTACGATAAAGAATCAGTTATTGAATATTGTAAGGAAGAAGATGTTAAGTTCATAAGATTAGCATTTACAGATATTTATGGTGAACAAAAAAATATCTCTATTATGCCACATGAGCTTGATAAAGCATTTAATTATGGAATTTCTATTGATGCATTTGCAATCAAGGGATTTAATACAGGAATAAAATCAGATTTATTCTTATTCCCAAATCCAGATACATTAACACTATTACCATGGCGTCCATTATCAGGTAAGGTTGTTAGAATGTATTGTGATATTAAAAATCCAGATGGAACTTTATTTGTAAATGATTCAAGAAGGATTTTAAAAGAAGCTATTGAATATGCTTCAAAAGAAGGAGTTACATTTAAATTTGGCTCAGAAATTGAATTCTATTTATTTAAAAGAGATGAAGAAGGTGAACCAACTTTAATTCCATATGATAATGCAGGTTATATGGATATTGCACCTAAGGATAAAGGTGAAAATGTTAGAAGAGAAATTTGTTTAACATTAGAGGAAATGGATTTAATACCAGAAGGTTCTCATCACGAGGAAGGACCTGGTCAAAATGAAATTGATTACATGTGTTCTTTCCCACTTGAGGCTGCAGATGATGCAACAACATTTAAAGGTGTTGTAAGAACAGTTGCGGAACGTAATGGTCTTTATGCTTCATTTGAGCCAAAACCTTTAGAAGGTAGACCTGGTAGTGGTTTTCATATTAATTTCTCTTTATCAAAAGGTGATGTATCACTAAATGAAGCTGGTACAGCTGGTGTAATAAAGCATATTAAAGAAATAACTGCATTCTTAAATTGTAAGGATTATTCATACAATAGATTAGGTAAAATGAACGCACCTAAATTTATTTCATACGGAGAAGAAAATCGTACAGTTCTTGTTCGTATTCCTGCCGCAAAGGGCATTTATAAAAGAAGTGAATTAAGAAGTCCTGATTCAACATGCAATCCATATATTGCATTCGCATTAATTATTTATGCTGCAATGGATGGAGTTTTAAATAATTTAAGTCTAGATAAAACTTTAGATGCAAACAGGAAAGAAAATATTAATTTCGAAATGCTTCCTAAGACATTAGATGAAGCAAAAGAAATTGCAAGAAATAGTGAATTTATTAACAAATATTTAGATAAAGAAACTTTAGAATACTATTTAAAATAGTTTTATAAATTTTTTTGAAAGGAGGCTTTTTATGAAAGAATTTATTTATAAGATATTATTAGTATCACAATTTGAAAAATTCAATGAA
This sequence comes from uncultured Erysipelotrichaceae bacterium, assembly GCA_902783745.1. Classification (GTDB taxonomy): domain Bacteria; phylum Bacillota_I; class Bacilli_A; order Acholeplasmatales; family Anaeroplasmataceae; genus Anaeroplasma. Next base: position 3,012 of record CACZRY010000064.1, on the reverse strand, counting down.
ACAATAAAAAGCATCCTTGACCCAAGAAATTATGAATTAGTTGTTGTATCATCAGCAAGTGAAGCTAAAAGATTATTGATTGAAAGAAGTTTTGATATAGTCATAGTAAATACTCCATTAAAGGATGAATTAGGAGTACTTTTTTCAATTGATGTATCTTATAGATTAAAGCTTGGTGTTTTAGTTTTAGCAAAAGAAAACATATATGCTGATGTATATGAAAAGACTAATGAATTTGGTATTTTAACTATTTCAAAACCTACATCAAAAGAAACATTTATACAAGCATTAAGATTAATAACATCTACTCTAGAAAAGATAAATATGAGCAAATCTAGTGAGCCTAAGAAATCATTAGATGAAAGAATGAAAGAAATTAGATTAATAAATGAAGCTAAACTATTATTAATTAAGAATAAGAACTATACAGAAGATGAGGTTCATAAGTGGCTTGAAAAGACAAGTATGGACTTAAGAGTAAAGAAGATAGATTTAGCTAAGCATATTATAGATATTTATCATAAAAAATAGAGGTGAAATTAAGATGAGTAAATTTATATTTGTAACAGGAGGTGTAGTATCTGGCCTTGGAAAAGGAATTACTGCCGCAAGCTTAGGAAGATTATTAAAAGCACGAGGCTTAAAGGTAGCATCCCAAAAACTAGATCCTTATATCAATGTAGATCCTGGTACAATGTCACCTTACCAGCATGGTGAGGTTTATGTTACTGAAGATGGTACTGAAACTGACTTAGATTTAGGTCATTATGAAAGATTTATTGATGAAGATTTAAATAAATATTCAAATCTTACAACAGGTAAGGTATTTGAAAAAGTATTAGATAAAGAAAGAAAAGGGGAATATTTAGGTCATACTGTACAATATATTCCTAATGTTACTAACGAAATAAAAAACTTTATTTATAAATTAAGTGAAATAACTGATGCTGATGTTGTAATTACAGAAATAGGTGGTACAACAGGTGATATTGAATCTCAACCATTCCTAGAAGCTATAAGACAAATTGGTCGTGAGGTATTAGGTGATGCGTTATATATACATATTGTATTAGTACCATACCTAAAAGCATCAAAAGAACATAAATCTAAGCCTGCACAGCATTCTTGTAAGGAATTAAGAGGTATGGGAATATCTCCTGATATTATAATCCTAAGAAGCGATGAAAAGATTTTAGATGAATCTATATTTAAAAAGGTTGCCTTATTTTGTGATGTAGAAGAGGATTGTGTTATTTCAAACGTGACATTAAATTCTTTATATGAAGCACCTTTAATGCTAGAAGAGGAAGGCCTTGCAAATATTGTTGTAAGAAAGCTTCATTTAGATGCTAAAGAACCAGACTTACATGACTGGTATGATTTAGTTTCAAGAATAAATAATTTAAAATACGAGGTAAGAATTTCATTAGTAGGTAAATATACATTATTACATGATGCTTATTTATCTGTTGTTGAAGCATTAAACCACGCTGGCTTTGAAAATGAGACTACAGTAAATATTAATTGGGTAGATTCAGATACAATTACTGAAGATAATGTTGATTCTATATTATCTAATTCAGATGGAATTATTGTTCCAGGTGGATTTGGTAATAGAGGAATATCAGGTATGATTTTAGCTTGTAAGTATGCAAGATTAAATCATATACCATATTTTGGTATTTGCTTAGGTATGCAAATATTTACTATTGAGGCTGCAAGAGATATTTTAGGGCTTAGTGACGCAAATTCATTTGAATTTGATCCAACATCTAAGAATTTAGTAATACACTTTATGCCAGGACAAAACGATGAAATAAACAAAGGTGGAACATTAAGATTAGGTTCATATCCATGCAGTATAAAAGATCATGATACTACTTTATATAAATGCTATCAAAACGAATTAATACATGAACGTCATCGTCATAGATATGAATTTAATAATGATTATAGAAGTCAATTTGAAAAAGCCGGAATTACAATTTCAGGTACTTCAGTTGATAATAGATTAGTTGAAGCAATTGAAATTAAAGAAGAACCATTCTTCTTAGGAGTACAATATCATCCTGAGTTCAAATCAAGACCAAATAAAGCTCATCCTTTATTTAAAAAATTTATTTGTGAGAGCTTAAAAAGGAGGTTATCATAATGATTCCATTTACAAAAATGCACGGTTGTGCAAATGATTATATTTATGTATCAGAATTAGATGATGTAATAGATGACCCAAATTCACTTGCGATTGAAATGTCAAAAAGACATTTTAGTGTAGGATCAGATGGATTAGTTTTAATTTGCAAAAGTGATGTTGCAGATTTTAAAATGAGAATGTTTAATCTTGATGGTAGTGAAGGTATGATGTGTGGTAACGCAATTAGATGCGTTGGTAAATATGTATATGATAAGAAATATACAGATAAACTAGATTTATCAATTGAAACTAAAAGTGGCATTAAATATTTAAAATTATATCCAAATGATAATAATAAAATAGAATTTGTAAGTGTTGATATGGGACAAGCATCATTTGAACCAAAAGTTATTCCACTTCAAGAAGATAAAAAATATATAAATCATAAATGTTTAATCAATGGGGATTATTATGATATCACTGCGGTATCTATGGGTAATCCCCATTGCGTCATTTTTATGAATAATATTAATTCATTAGAACTTGATAAAATAGGACCTGTGTTTGAAAATAATAAATTATTTCCAACTAAGGTTAATACTGAATTTATAGAAATCATAGATAAAAATCATTTAAACATGAGAGTTTATGAAAGAGGAAGCGGAGAGACTTATGCATGTGGTACAGGTGCTTGTGCAAGTGTTTGTGCAGCATGTATTAATGGAATTTCGCCTTTTAATGAAACTATATATGTAAATTTAATTGGAGGTACTTTAGAAATTATAGTTGATGAGGATTTCAATGTAACTATGAAAGGACCTGCAAGAAGAGTTTTTGAAGGAGAATATTATAATGATTAATATAAATACTAATTATTT
>CACZRY010000063.1 GCA_902783745.1 uncultured Erysipelotrichaceae bacterium | reverse complement strand
TCTTAATTTTAATATGGTAAACGTTATTATTTAAAAAATACTTTTTAAAATATATAAGAAGTAGTACAATCAAGTTGGATTTTTTTGGAGGTTAGTATGAAAAAAAGATATATTTTGGGGATTTTAGGATTAGCATCACTTGCATTAGCATCATGTGGTAATGAAGAGATTGAAACTGATGATATTACAAAAGAAAGATTATTAACAAAGAATGTATATATTAGCAATGATAATACAGCAGATGTAACTAAATATACAAGTTTAAAGCTATTATTTAAAGCTAATAGTGAAGTACCTTATGTTGGTATAAAAAATGGTGTTTCTTTTGTAAGTGGTATTAGAAAAGAAACAGGTAAAAATAAAGAGTATAAGGTAGAATATAATGGTAATGTTGCTAAAGTTACTAATGAGTTAAATGGGGATTTAACTCTAGATTATGATAATCAATTAATAACATCATCTAATTTTGAATTATTTGGTGAAATTTCAAAGAGCAATGAACCTTTGATGTTAATACCTAATGTTTTAACATCTTCACTTAAATTGCAGTCATCTTCTTATAAGCCAGGAAATAAAGTAACTTTTGATTTAAAAAAGTATTCTGCATTAGATATATATAAGGCTAATGATGAATTATATATTCCATTAAGTGTTTTTAATAATTTATTTATTAACGCAAATGTATCTATTAATTTAGTATATAACTTTAAGGATTTATATTTAATGGCACAAGATGAATATACTGTGCAGTCACCTTTAGGAACATATTTAAGTGCAATTGGTCAAAAATTTAATTCTGGTCCTAAGAGGGATAGCTTAACTCCTGATTTTGCAAAATATTATTATCAATCTATATTATTTGATTTTGATAATTTCTATGGTTTAAAAGAATATAAAAATATCTCATTTGATGACTTTTTTACTGAAAAAGGATATAAGGATGATATGTTATCAGGAGATCCAATTAAGATGGATGCTGCCATAAATTATGCACTAACATATTTAAATGATTTCCATACTGTATTTGCAAAGACATCATGCTTATATTATTCTTCAAAGTTTGTTTCTGAAAAAAGTAAATATAATCCTGATTTTGTTAAATATGAAGAAGATGAAGCTGCATTAGCGCTTAAATGTAGTGAAGCTGGAATTTCTGGTGGATATACTCAAGTTGGAGATACAATGTTTGTTAAGTTTAATACATTTACAGCATTAGATGAAAAAGCATTATATAAAGAAAGCTGGACTCCAAGTGATGTATCAAGTGATACAGCAGTATTATTTGCATCATTATATCAAGATTTAAAAAGTGATGAAGTAAAGAATACATGTAAAAATATTGTTGTTGATTTAACAAATAATGATGGCGGTTCAGCATCTTCATTAATATATGCATTATCAGTACTTATTGGTAATGTTAAGATGATTCAAAGAAATGCAGTATCAGGTGGTACAAATGAACAAGAATATAAGTGTGATATTAACTGTGATACATTTATAGATGATAGAGATATTTGTGCATATGATTTAGGTTATAATATTTGTTTCTTAGATTCTAAATATTCATTCTCATGTGGAAATGCAATGCCAATTTTTGCAAAATATAGCCAACCAAATGTTAAAATTTTAGGTGAAAAAACTGCTGGTGGTGCATGTTCTACAAGGGATACATTTACTGCAATCGGTGGATATTATTCAAAATCAAGTACTACTCAATTATGTACAAAAAAAGATGATAACTATGTACTTGTTGAAAATGGAATTGAAGCTGATTATCAAATTTCTGAAGATAAGTTCTATGATAGACAATATATTGTTGATCAATTAAAAGCAATTATAAAATAAAAATAAAAAAGTTGAAGATTATTTTTCTTCAACTTTTTCTTTATTCTTTCGTAAATTAATTATCTTACCGACAATAAATGTAATTATACATACTATAAATGAAACAATTACAATAGAAGAACCTATAGGCATTCTATCAATTATGCATGCAAGTAGTAATCCTAATATAAATGATACTACACTAAATACCATCGCAAATATTGTTACTTTTTTAAATGTTTTAAATAATTGTCTTGCAGAAAGTGTTGGGAATATTATTAATGATGTTATTAATAATGCACCCATAAGCTTCATACCAATTACAACAACTAAAGAAGTAAGAATTGATAATATAACATTAATTAGATTTGTTTTTGTGCCTGTAGATTTAGAAAATACAGGGTCAAATGTTATAGAAAAAATTTTATGATATAGTAACAAATATAATGCAAAAACAATTACTGTAACAATAATACTTAAAATTACTTCAACCTCTGATACACCAAGTAATGAGCCATAAAGGTATGCATTAACGTTAAATGAAACACCTTCACCAACCTCAATTGCAGCATATCCTATCGCAAGTGCAAGTGTTGAAAATACAGCTATTGCACTATCACCGAAGATTTTTGATTTTTCAGCAAGCCATAATATTAAAAAAGAAGATAATATTACAACAGGTATTGCAAAAGGTAGTGGTGCCCATCCTAAGCATGCCGCAACCGCAACAGCGCCAAATCCTACATGAGATAATCCATCTCCAATCATAGAATGCTTTCTTAGAACTAATGATACACCAAGTAATGCACCACATAATGCCATACATATACCAACAATAAAGGCATATCTTATATATTCTCTTTGAAGTATTTGAAATAAATAATCAAAATTAAACATATTAAATATCCTCTATTTCTTCAAATTCAAAGCCTTTATCTTTGATTCTTAATCTTTTATTGCCTAATACCTTATCTAAGTCTGAATCATGGCTAATCATTATTATTGTAATACCAAATTCTTTATTTAGCTTCATTAATAATAAATAGAATTCTTCCCTAGATGTTTGATCTAAATTATTAGATGGTTCATCTAATATTAAAAGCTTTTCTGTTGCACAAAGACTTCTTGCAAGTAATACCTTTTGTCTTTGTCCTCCTGAAAGCTCACTAAATGACTTATCTTTAATATTAGAAATATTTAAAATTTTTAAAGCCTCTAAAGCTTTTATTTTATCTTCTTTATTATAAAATGGTCTAAACCCCATTTTATTAATACGTCCTGATAATACAATTTCATATACAGATGCAGGAAAGCTTTGAGATACTTTTGTTTCTTGAGGCATGTAACCTATTAGGTTTTTCTTTAAAGAAGAAGAGAATTTGATTTCACCACTTTTAGGCTTTATTAAGCCTAAAATACCCTTAATAAGGGTACTTTTTCCGGCTCCATTTTTGCCTACAACTATTATGAAATCTTTATCCTCTACAGTAAAGGATATATTTTCTATTATATTTTCTTTTTCATAACCTAAAGTTAAATCCTTTACCTCAAGTAACATATTACACCTCTTAGTTTAAAGCGATTCTTAAACTTTCAATATTCTTATTCATAAAATCAATGTAAGTAGTGCCTTTTTTGAAATCATCTTCTGATACATTATGCATTGTATAGAAAGTTCTAATTTCAAGCTCTTTACCTTGATTATTTACATTTTTTTTAATAGGATTTGCAACATTAGCTTCTGATAATTCAATTACAAATATAACTTTAATATCATTATCTAATACTTTATTTGTAAGTGCCTCTATAGTTGTTGGTGCAGCATCTTTACTTGTATCACAGCCCTTGAATGCTGCAACATAGTCTAGATTGTATTCACGAACGAAGTATAGAAGAGGAAATCTATCTGCAAATACTAATAAATTTTTTGATGCTTCATTTAAAACACCTTTAATATTATTATCTACTTCATCTAACTTTTCAATATAATTTTTAGAATTTGTTTTATATGTTTCCTTTTTTGATGAATCAATTTCTTCTAATACTAAATCGATATAATTTACAATTAATTTAGCATTACTAATTGAATTCCAAATATGTTCATCATATTCACTTTCTTCCTCATCTTCGGAAGAAGATGCTATATCAGGTAATGGTTCTTCCTCATAATAGCTTGAACCATTATTATTAAGTATAACGTCCATCATACTAATTACTTTAGTTTTTTCTTTATCAATTTTTGGAAGAATTTGTTTTTCAACCCATTCTTTATCACTTTCTCCACCGATATAAATAAATACCTTAGAATTAAGTATAGACTCTCTATCTCCAATAGAAGGAGAATATTCATGTAATTCCTCACCTGGATTTAAAAGCATTCCAGAGCTCATTTCATCCCCTGCAACAGCTCTTGCGAAATCATATCCAGCAAAAGAAGTAGAAATAATATCATAATTCTTATTCTTACCACAAGATGTTAGTGCTAAAGCGCTAAAGAATAGTGTGACACCTAAACTAAATAATAAACCTTTTTTCATTATGCTCTCCTATAATTTAATAAAATTCTTACAATCATTACATAAGCCTGAAAGTATTATATTTTTAGCCTCAATATAAAACTTATGCTTTCCTAATATATGCTTATAAAAATCATTTATACATTCACAATCAACTGGTACTATTTTTTCACATTTACTACATTTTAAATAAAATACATTATCGCTTTCTGAAGATATTATTGTTTTAAAGTGGGCAACATTATTATCGTCAAAATATTTTTTAACTATATTTTTATTTTCAAGATCTAATAAATGTCTATACAAAGTAGTAAGACCAACGTTAATATTTTTGTTATCTAATGAAGTTTTTAATTCTTTAATGGTAAAACCATTAGAAAAGCTTTTTATTTCTTCATTAATAATTTCTTTAGATTTAGTTTTATAGGTACCTCTCATGCTAATCCTCCAAAATTGAAAATGATTTTCAAATTAATTATACACACAAAAAAATAATTGTCAACATCAAAAATGGAAATGAATTTCAAACTCATTTATTAAAAATAAAAGGAGTAGCAAAGCTACTCCAAATTATTAAATATTACCATAATCCCTTTTTGTATTTACCATCATCAACAAGCTTCTTTAATGATGATACTACAAATGGCTTATCTTCCTTATATGTTACACCATACCATACAGCATCACAATTAACTACCTTAACTGATACTTTATTATCACTAATTAATTCTGATACAACTGTTGGAATTAAATATTCACACTTTAATAAATTATCCTTATTATCATCTAAGAACTTAGGGAATTTATTATCTAAATAATCCATAATTGATCTATGGAAGCAGAATAAGTTCATTGAAACAGGTGTCTTTGAATCAATTTCAAATTGACTCTTTGCCTCATCTAATGGCTTTGCGATAATCTTACCATTTTCCTTTGATACACTTGATTCTTCAATATGAGTTAAATTACCATTTTTATCTGTTGATAATACACCTCTTTTAACAGAACCATTTTCTGTCATTGTGTTGGTGACATTATATGCAACATTACCATATACATTTGGCTTAACATCATTTTTTAAGAATGCTGCAGCAGCATCAAAAGCTTCTTTACCATAAAAATCATCAGCATTAATAATTGCGAAAGTATCAGATACATTATTCTTTGCAGCAAGTATTGCTTGTGCAGTACCTAATGGCTTTTCTCTTTCACTTGGAATACTATATCCTTCTGGTAATAAAGATAATTTTTGGAAAACATATTCAACCTTAATCTTATCTTCAATACGCTTACCAACTGTTTCTCTAAATATTTCTAAATTTTCTTCTTTAATAATGAATATAACCTTATCAAATCCTGCGCGGATTGCATCATAAATAGAATAATCTATGATGAAATTACCATATTCATCCATTTTTTCTATTTGTTTAAGGCCACCAAAACGAGAACCCATTCCGGCAGCTAAAATAACTAAATCCATTTTTCGTACCTCTTTTCTACAATATATTTTAAAATAGAGTATAAGAAAAGTCAAAACAATAGTTACTTTTATTATTATTAAAAAGTGTGATAGAATAAATAATATATTATTTAAGGTGAGTTATGAGAAATAAAAGTGTTATTATTACTTCAATTATTATAAATTCAATATTAATAGTATTAGAATTATTTGCATTTTCAGAAATATTCTTCAGGTATCTACCTGGCTCAGTAAGCTTTAAATGGACATATTCTTTAACATATTATACTAACCTAAGTAATATGTTATTATTAATAGGTTCTATTTATTCGTTAATACAAGATATATATGAGCTTAAAGGTATATATAAAATTAAGAGTGCATTACCTAAATTTTTAGGTGTTGTATCAACTCTTGTAACATTTTTTACTGTATGGATATTAGTTATTATTTCTAAAGAAATAAAATACGGAATTGAAATTCAAGAAAGTATGTGGTTATTTATGCATACTATATGTCCTACACTTGGTTTTATATCATTTATATTTTTTAATGAAAAGAAGTATATAAAATATACTGATATTATATATCCAGCTGTTTTTACGTTGTTATATACTATATTAGTATTAATTTTATTCTTCTTGAATTTAAGAATTCCATATGAATCAAATTTAAGTAAAGATTTTAATATTACTTGGTATTTTATTGTTTGTTGTGGTTTAATAGAGGTTGTAGTATCATTACTAATAGGTCTTATTATAAGATTTTTTAAGAATTTATTCAGGAATGAATAAATATATAGGGAGTTATTATGAAGTATAGCGAATATGCAGAAGATTTAGGATTTGAAAAAATAGGTAAAATATACCATATGGAATGTAATGGATTTGATATATATTTAAAAGATTGGAATTATCAATTATTAAAGATACCTTCATTTTATATTCCATTAAATCAGCCATTAACAAAAGAAGTTTTAAAGCAAATGGAACATTACGCATTAGAAAATGTTGTATCAGGATTTAGCTTTAAATCTGAAGTTAATACATTAATTGTATCTTTAGCTGATGGTAATAAGAAAAGTGAAAAAACACAAAATGCGATAAAAGCCCAAATTGAATCTGTAACTAAAGGATTAATTCAAGAAGGATATTTAAAGATGACTAATTGTCCTTTATGTGGTAAGCCTGCAGAATATCAAATATTTGGCAATAATTATTGTCCTATGCATACTGAATGTAAGAATAGTTATCTAGATAATCTTAAAAAAGAAATAGATGAAGAAAAAGGTATTGATAAAAGAAGTATACTAGCAGTAATTTTTGCAGTTCTTGGCGCATTAGTTGGCCTAACTCCAGCACTTGTTTTAGCATTAACTAATTATGATTATTATTTTGGTGGTATGCTTGCATTAACACCAATACTTGCGATAATATCTTATTTGGTTTCTAAAGCACTATCACAAAAGTGGTTAAAGCTTACAATTGGTTTTATTGTACTTGTAACTGTATTAGGATTTTTAGGATTTGCAATACCTTATATGGCTAATGGTAAGGGATTAAGCTTAGAAGATTATATGTTTAAAAATGGTATGATAGGCTTAAGAAGATTAGGATTTGGTATATTATTATCATTTGCTGGATTCTTAGGTGTTAAGTCATTAGATAAATATAAGAAAAATAAAAATGATTTATTAAAAGAATTTATAGATGAAGATAATGTGGATTAAGTCCACATTTTTCTTTTAAATATTAGACATAACTTTAGTTTTATGATAAACTAAAGACAAGTTATCTATTGCGAGGAGATTTATATGGCAATAACAGAAGAAAAAGTTTTTAAATGTGATAAATGTGGAAATGAATTTAAGGATAATATATATTTAGAGGTTGATGTAAATTTAGATGGTGTTATAGCAAATGGATGTGTAAATGGTGATATTTATAAGCATACATGTCCTAATTGTAAAGAACATATCTTATTTTTAAATCCAATTACATATAGAGATTCTAAAAAGCTTTATATCATTCAATCAGGTGATGAGGAAACTTTAAAAGAAGCAAAAAAGAAATTTAAAGATGATATTAAATATGATGGATATAAGCTTTATGGCGCAAGAACTAATACTGAAATGATTGAACGTATTCATGAGCTTGAGGCAGGATATGATCCTATTTATTGTGAAGTTTATAAATGGTTTATAGGATATAATTATGAGAATAAGAGATTAGATAATCCTGTTTTAAATTATTTAAATAATGTTTTTATTGATATTGATGTTAAAGGTGATTTAGCAATAATTTTAGAAACTTTAAAGCGTGATGGTAAATTTGATTATGATGCAGTACCATTTGATAGATTAGCTTATGAAAAATATAGATCACAATTCTATGAAAGATTTAAAAATGTAGATGCTTTTACATTCGATTTATTTGATGTAAAAAACATCTTAAATGATAAAGAGGAATAATATGAGTAATATTTTAAAGAAATTTAATAATCCAAAGCTTGCATATAAGACTAGATATGATAGCCAAAGAGATTTTCAACAAATATTAATTTATGTTGCAGATGATAAAAATCCAGAAATTATTAAAGGTATGCTTGCAAAATGTAATTTAGGCTATGCAAAAGAAACAGGTAAGGTTGATTTATTATTCTTACATTTATATAGAATATATGAAAAACCTGAAGGATTAGTAGAGGCTTTAATGTTTTCTTTAGCTGATGAAGGTGATTTTGATTCAGTTGAAGCACATTTTATTCCAAATATGGATAAATTTAATTTTGAAGATTCAAACACATATACTAGATTTTCTTTAGAAGATAAGGAATTATATAATAGATTTGTTAAAAAGCATGAGGATTATAATCTAAATTTATTCCATGAGCTTATGACAAGAACTAAAGAAGAGGTTAAGGATATAACAATATATATCGTAAATAATTTTAAATTAGAAGATTAGGAGGTCATATTATGAACATTTGGCATGATATTGATGAAAAAAGAATAACACCAGATGAATTCGTTGCGGTAGTAGAAATACCTAAGGGTAGCAAGAAGAAATATGAGCTTGATAAAGAAACAGGTTTAATTATTCTTGACCGTATTTTGTATACATCTACACACTATCCTGAAAATTATGGATTTATTCCAAGAACTTTTGCAGAAGATAATGACCCACTTGATGTATTAATTTTATGTGATGAAACATTTGATCCATTAACTCTTGTTAGATGTAAACCAATAGGTTTAGTTAAAATGATTGATGAAAATGAAGTTGATGAAAAAATTATTGCAGTATCTATAAATGATCCATCAAAGAATCTATATAGTGATATAGCAGAATTACCTGAACATATATTTAGTGAAATTAAACATTTCTTTACAGTATATAAGCAACTTGAAGGTAAAAAAACTGTTGTTACTGAAATAAAAGGACAAGAGGATGCAAAGGAAGCAATTTATAAATCTTTAATTGCATATAAAAAATTATTTTTAAATCATTAATTAGGCATAACAATTTAGTTATGTCTTTTTTATTGACAATATATATTAAATTGTGTAAAATTAAATTGAATAAAATGAAAGTAGGTAATTGTATGACATTATATGATATTAAGGTAGTAACTAACAAAGGTGAAGAAAAAACTCTAGAAGAGTATAAGGGTAAGGTATTATTAATAGTTAATACTGCGACAAGATGTGGATTTACACCTCAATATAAGGGACTTGAGGAATTATATCAAAAATATAAGGATAAGGGATTAGAAATCCTAGATTTCCCTTGTAATCAATTTTTTCATCAAGCACCAGGAAGTGATGATGAAATAAATACATTTTGTGAAATGAAATACAAAACAACATTCCCTAGATTTAAAAAGATTGATGTAAATGGAACAAATGAGCATCCCCTATATAATTATTTAAAGAATTTTGGTGATGGTAAGTTTAAAGGTAATATCAAATGGAATTTCTCTAAATTCTTAGTTGATAAGGAAGGTAATGTTATTGCAAGATATGGTTCTACAAAATCACCTTCTAAAATAGAAAATGATATTAAGAATTTATTAGGTGAATAAAATGAAAATTAAAGTTAGATATTTATCTAAACTTGGACATACTAAAGCTATCGCAGAAGCAATTGCAGAAGGTGCAAATGTTAAGGCCATTTCTATATTAGATGATGATATGATTATAGATAAGACTGATGTATTATTTTTAGGTGGTGCACCTTACGCAAATGTTATGGATAAGAAATTAAGACAATATGCATTATCACTAGATAATTTCTTAGTGAAAAAAGTAGTACTTTTTACTACATCTAATTGGAGTAGAAGAACTGTAAATTCATTAAGAAAGATACTTGAAGGGAAAAATATTTTAGTTGAAAAAGAATATTTTTATTCTCATATGTTAAAGATAGGATCTAGAATAGATAAAGCAAAAGAATTTGGTAATAAATATTCTAAATAATTAAGCACTTTTTAGTGCTTTTTTAATCCTTAAAATATTGTTTCTTTTAAAAATAAATTGTATAATGATAAAAAATACAATTTCTGACAAATTTAAGGGGAGTGGTGTATATGGTTTATTCTATAATGGGCTTATGTGCATTATGTATTTGTTTGATTATTAACAAAGAAATATTATTTAAAAAGCATAATTTACCGAAAACATATAAAATTTATCGTATATATTTAATTGTCACAATGTCTTTTTTTGTTTGTGATGCAATATGGGGCTATTTTGATGAATATCATTATTCTAAAGCTTTATTTGTAAATACATATGTCTTCTTCATATTAATGACTATATCTGTAATGTTTTGGACAATATTCGTAGCGGCCTATGCAAATAAGGGTAAGAAGATGAATATAGCTGTTATGATAGGTGGAGCTATAATCTTCTTTTATCTAATTGTAATGACTATAATTAATTTCTTTAAGCCAGTATTATTTGGTGTAGATGGAATCGAATATATCCCATATTGGGGAAGACATTTATTATTCATATTACAGATTATATTATTCGCAATTGTCTCATCAGTATCATTATTTTTCTTTTATTACGATAAGGAAAACTTAAATAGATATAGATTCTTAGCTATAGGTCTATTTGGTATCTTTATGGCAATATCTATTATCATTCAGTTTATATTCCCTCATCTACCTATTTATACATTTGGTTCTATAATAAGTATTTGCTTAATCCATATTTATGTAGTAGGTTCTGAAAAGGAAGCGGTCGTAAGAAAGCTAAAAGCAGCTTTAAAAAGAGAAAAGGTTATGGATTTAGAGCTAGGTCATGCTAAGGAATTAGTATATGTTGATCCATTAACTGGCGCTAGGAGTAAGCATGCCTTTGTAGAAATTGAATCTAAAATGGATTCATTAATTGATAAAAAGGATATTGATGAATTCTCAATAGTAGTATTTGATATTAATGGATTAAAGGTAATTAATGATACAAAGGGTCATGAATATGGCGATTATTATATTAAGGAAAGCTATAATATGATTAAGGAAGTATATAAGAACACTGAGGTTTATAGATTTGGTGGAGATGAATTTGTAGCTATACTTGATGGTGATGATTTTAATAATAGAGATGAATTATTAAATAAATTTAATGAAATCATTGATAATAATATTGATAACGAGAAGCCTGTTGTATCAGTAGGTATGGCAGATTTTAATTCATTAGAGGATCATGCATTTAATGCAGTATTTGCTAAAGCAGATGAAAAGATGTATATAAGAAAGAAATATTTAAAATCAATAGTTATAAGCTAAAAGAAAAGCTTCAGGAAATCCTGAAGCTTATTTTATTATTTAGATAATTTTTCTAAAACTCTATCCTTAATTTCTGCTGGAATATATTTTGAAATATCACAGCCAAATGAAACTAATTCTTTAATTGCAGAGCTTGATACAATTTGAAGCTTTGTTGTT